>NZ_JBEZUT010000348.1:0-8916 GCF_040636595.1 Kitasatospora sp. NPDC036755 | reverse complement strand
GACGGGCACGACGGGCACGACGGCCGTTACCTGGGCCGGCGCCGCCTCTACCTGCGCCGCTTCCCCGGGCCCCGACTCGGCGGCCGGCGCCGGCAGGTCGACCCGCCCCAGGAACACCGAGCCCAGCACCGCGACGCCGATCACCTGGCCGAACTGGATGACCGTCACCATCACGCCGCTGGCGTCGGCCGCGTCCTCGGGCGTCACCCCCGCGAGCGCCCGGGCGAACAGCGGCGCGTACGCGCAGCCGGCGGCCATCCCGAGCGCGGTCGTCTCCAGCAGCGGCCCGGCGCCGATCCCCGCCCCGCCGCCGAGCAGCAGCCCGAGCAGCAGGTAGCCGCCGCCGAGCAGCACTCCGGCGAACACCGGCAGGGCCCGGTGCAGCCGCTGGGGCAACCGGTGCCAGAGCAGACTGGACAGGCCGAAGCCGGCGGCGAAGGGCGCCGAGCAGAGTCCGGCCCTCAGCGCGGTGTGGCCGAGCGCGGCCTGCTGGTGCAGGGCGAAGGCGAAGGTGAAGCCCGCGAACGCCGCCATGACCGCGAACAGCCCGGCGGCCGCGGGGCGCAGCCCGGGGGCGCGCAGCACCCGCCCGGAGATCAGCGGCTGTCCGCCGCGCCGGGCGATCCGGCGCTCGACGGCCACGAACAGGCCGAGCAGCAGTGCGCCGGCCACGATCATCGCCCAGCCCCAGCCGGGCCAACCCAGCTCGTGGCCGAGGACGAGCGGGACCACCAGCAGGCCGAGGGCCGCGCCGAGCACCACCAGGCCGGGCAGGTCGAAGCCGCGGGAGGCGTCGCCGGGCAGCCGGGGCAGCAGCCGGGCGCCCGCCGCCAGCAGCAGCAGGCCGATCGGCACGTTGACCAGGAACACCGGCCGCCAGCCGCTGCCGAACAGGTCGGCGCTGACCAGGATGCCACCGAGCACCTGGCCGAACGCCATGCCGCCGGCCAGCACCGCCGCGTGGAGGCCGAGCGCCCGGGTGCGGGCGGCACCGGTGAAGGTGCGCTGGAGCAGGCTCATCACCTGGGGCACCATCAGGGCCGAGCCGGCGCCCTGGAGCAGCCGGAAGGCGATCAGCCAGCCGGTGGCCGGGGCGAGACCGCAGGCCAGCGAGGCGGCGGTGAAGACGGCCAGGCCGAGCCGGAAGATCCGGCTGTAGCCGTAGCGGCCGCCGAGCCGGGCTCCGGTGATGAGCAGCACCGCGTAGGCGATGGTGTAGCCGGCGATGACCAGCTGGAGGGCGGCGCCGGAGGCGCCGAGGTCGGTTCGGATGGTGGGGACCGCGACATTGACGATGGAGACGTCGAGCATGGCCATGAACTGCCCGCACAGGACGAGCGCGAGGAGCAGCCCGGGCCGTACCGCCCGGGCCTCGGTGGTGCCTCCGGCCACGCGGGGCCGGCTCTGAAGGTCCGTCATGGCCGTCAGCCTGGGGCGGCGCCGGTACTGGTGGTTAGAGCCTGCCGATCCTGGTACCGGCAGCACCTGTTCCGGCCGGGCGGGCTGCGGCACGATGGGGCCATGACCGTCCTGGAGGAACTTCCCGCCACGGCCGGCGGGCGAGACCGCCGGCGCACCGAGCTGGCCCGTTTCCTGAGGGCCTGCCGGGCGCGGGTCACCCCCGAGGACGTCGGGCTGCCGCCGGGGCTGCGCCGCCGGACGCCGGGTCTGCGGCGCGAGGAGGTCGCGCAGCTCGCCGGGGTCGGGGTGACCTGGTACACGTGGCTGGAGCAGGGGCGGCCGATCAACGCGAGCGAGCAGGTGCTGCTGGCGGTGGCCCGGGCGCTGCGGCTGGACGGCACCGAGCACGAGCACCTGTTCCGGCTGGCCGGGGTGGCCTCCTCGGCGCGGGTGCTGCCGGCGGCGCCGGAGCTGTCGCCGTCGATCCGGGTGATCCTGGACGCGCTGGCCCCGCTGCCGGCCGCGGTCT
The DNA here is from genome assembly GCF_040636595.1 of Kitasatospora sp. NPDC036755. Classification (NCBI taxonomy): domain Bacteria; kingdom Bacillati; phylum Actinomycetota; class Actinomycetes; order Kitasatosporales; family Streptomycetaceae; genus Kitasatospora; species Kitasatospora sp. NPDC036755. The sequence goes on along the minus strand of NZ_JBEZUT010000348.1, from coordinate 6,986 downwards.
CCAACACCCGGTTCGACGTGCTGGGCTTCAACGGCCCGTACCGCGCGATGTTCGGCACCGACCGGTTGCGCCCGTCCCGCGGGGCGGTGTTCAACAGCCTCTGGTGCATGCTGACCTCCCCGCCGTGCTGCAACCCGTGCGAGAACCGGGAGGAGACCCTGCCGCGGATGGTGGCGGTGCTGCGCTCGGCGTACGGCAAGCACGTGGGCGAGCCGGCCTGGGAGGGGCACGTGCAGCGGATGTCGGCGGGCAGCGCGCTGTTCCGGGAGCTGTGGGCCCGCCAGGAGGTCGCGCCGCCGGAGCCGTGGCTGCGGGTGTTCCGTCACCCGGAGGTCGGGGTGCTGAGGCTGAACGCCACCTACCTGACGATGCCGGGCGTGCCGGAGTGCTACATCGTGGTCTACGTGCCGGCCGAGCCGGAGGACCGGGAGCGGGTCGAGCGGCTCGCCGCGCTGCCGCCGGGCGGCCGGGACCACGTCTGCGAGACCTGAGGCCCCTCGGGCCCCGGGCCGCCGCACGCCACAAACCACAAGCCACACGACCGGAAGGCCGGAAGACCGGAAGGCCGCAGGCGGGCCCGAAACGCCGTAAGGCCGCCACCCAGTGGGTGACGGCCTTCCGAACTGCTGTGGAGCTATGGGGAATTGAACCCCAGACCTCTTGCATGCCATGCAAGCGCTCTACCAACTGAGCTATAGCCCCGCGACACGGACGACCCTGGCTGACCACGACCGCCGATGCGGAGTGGAGCTATGGGGAATTGAACCCCAGACCTCTTGCATGCCATGCAAGCGCTCTACCAACTGAGCTATAGCCCCGCACTCACCGGATCTCCCGCTTCCCTTCCGGGCCGCGTTCCTTCCCTGCGAACGAGGAAGACTCTAGCTGGTCAGGGGCGGAACTGCGAAATCCGCCCTTCCGAACCCCGCCGGACCCCCACCGAGCCCCCGCCGAACCCCGGCCGGGCCCCCGGGCCACGGCCCCGGCCGAGGGCCCCTGAGGGCCCCCGGCACCGCCGCCGCCCGAGCCGGTGCGGCGGCGGATCAGGTGTCGTCGCCGATGACCGGCTGCGGGAGCGTGCCCGCGTTGTGCTCCAGCAGGCGCCAGCCGCGCGCCCCCAGGCCGAGCACCGACCAGCAGCAGTTGGACAGCCCGCCGAAGCGCTCCCACTGGGCCGGCTCCAGGTCGAGCAGCCGCCCGAGCATGGTGCGGATCGTCCCGCCGTGGCTGACCACCACCAGCGTGCCGTTCTCCGGGAGCTTGCCGACGGCCTCCAGGACCACCGGCACCGAGCGGTCGGCGACCTCGGTGGCCAGCTCGCCGTCACCGCCGCGCCGCACCGGCTCGCCGGCCGCCCAGGCCTCGTACTCCTCCGGGAAGCGCTCGCGGATCTCGGCGTTGGTCAGGCCCTGCCAGGAGCCCGCGAAGGTCTCCCGCAGCCCCTCGTGGTGCTGCACGTCGAGCCCGGTGACCTCGGCCAGCTCCGCGGCGGTGCGCCGGGCCCGCTGGAGGTCCGAGGAGATGAGCAGGTCGGGACGGAGCCCGGAGAGCAGCCTGGCCGCCCGCTGGGCCTGCAGGACGCCCTGGCCGGTCAGCTCGATGTCCGTGCTGCCCTGGAAGCGCGACTCGAGGTTCCAGGAGGTCTGGCCGTGCCGCCAGAAGACGATGCGCGGGCCGCGCGCGCCCCGGCTCAGTGCAGGTCCTCGGGCTTGCCGAAGTCGTCGGCGGGCGCGACGGCGTTGCCGGCCTCGTCGGTGTGCGCGTCCGGGCGGTTGCGCGAGGCCAGGGCGTCCTCGGGCAGCGGCAGCTCGGGGCAGTCCTTCCAGAGGCGGTCCAGCGAGTAGAAGGAGCGCTCCTCGGAGTGCTGGACGTGCACGACGATGTCCAGGTAGTCGAGCAGGATCCAGCGGCCCTCGCGCTCGCCCTCGCGGCGCACCGGCTTGATGTCCAGCTGCTCGCGCAGCTGGTCCTCGATCTCCTCGGCGATCGAGCGGACCTGGCGGTCGTTGTTCGCGGAGGCGATCAGGAAGGCGTCGGTGATCGACAGCACCTCGCTGACGTCGAAGGCGATGATGTTGTGCGCGAGCTTGTCGGCCGCCGCCTGCGCGGCGACGGTGATGAGCTGCTGGCTGTGGTCGGTGACGGTCACGGTGTTCTTCCGGCTCGGCGGCTTGGGGGCGCCCCGGCGCGCGGCCGGGGTCGCCTTCCAGGATCTCACGCCGCCCGGGCGGGCCCGGAACCGATTTCCCGGGCCCGCCCGGGCCGCCCCACCACCGTTCCGGGCCCGCACGGCCGGCCCCATCGGCACTCCGGGCCCGTGCGGTCGCCCCCGGGCCGGGTCGTCCCGGTCCGGGCCGTCGCCCTACTGGCCCTTCGGCGGCTGGTAGTCCTTGCCGAGGACGACCAGCAGGTCCGCGTTCTGGGTGTCGCCGGTCACCTTCTTCACCGCCGTGTCCGGCAGGCCGAGGCTGGTCGCCAGCGACTTGGCCGCGCCCTGCCGGGCGTCGTCGGTGTAGCGGATCTCACTGGCGGCCTGCGGGGCGGCCTTGGCGCCGCCCGGGATGAACGTCAGGCCGGAGTTGACGATCTGGACCTGCGCCGCGGTGGCGGCCGTGTCGTTGCCGCTGGAGTCCTGGATCGCGACCCGCGCCGGGGCGTCGCCGGCGGCCGCGGACTTCACGGTGCCGCCCAGCACGTCCTTGACCTGCTTGCCCGCGGTCGCCTCGTCCAGGCTGCCGTCCGGCTTGACGGTCAGCGCGGTGGTGCCGAAGTGGCCGTCCTTCGCCTGCTGGGCGAGTTGGACGAGCACCCCGGCGAGGGCGTCCTCGGGCAGCGAGGGGTCGAGCACCGCGTTCATCCGGTGCACGTCGTCCTTGGCGTCCTTGAACTCGGTGGGCATGGTGCGCACCACGGCGTCCATCACCTGTCCGAACCGGGCCAGCTGGGCGTCCCGGTTCTCCCCCTGGTTCTGCAGCGTCGCGTACGCGACGGCGGCCTTCCCGCTGAGCATGGTGTTCTTCCCGGCCGCGGACAGCAGCTTGCCGTCCGGCTTGCCGCCCTCGTGGGTCTCGGCGTTGGTGTCCACCCGGACGCCGCCGAGCTGGGATACCAGCAGCTCCAGGTACGGGGTGTCCAGCCGCCAGGTGCCGGCCACCGGGGCGCCGAGCACGGTGGACAGGCCCTCGCGGGTCGCCGAGGCGCCGATGCCGTCCATGGACTGGCCGATCGTGGTGACCGGCGGGTCCCCCGGGCCGGGCAGCCGCAGGGTGTCGGGCAGCAGCAGGACCGTGCCCTTCTTCCCGGACGCGTCGTTGACCAGCAGCGCGCTGGACACCTTGCCCTGGAGGTCGCGCAGGTGGACGACGTTGACCTGGCGCCCGCCCGCCGCGGCGGCCGCGGTCGGCTTGTCACCGGTGAGGAAGAGGTAGCCGCCGACGCCGGCGGCCGCGAGCGCCGCCACCGCACCGAGGCCGATCAGCCGGTTGCGCAGCTTGCGGCGGCGCTCGGCGCGCACCTCGCTGCGGGACTCGGCGAACTTCAGCCAGTCGATGACGTCCTCGGTCTCCTCCGCCTCCTCGTCGACGAAGGTGAACTCGCCCGTGGTGTAGCTGTCCTTGGGCGCCTTGCCGCCGGCCTTCCCGGCCCGCGCCCCGGCGACCTGCTCGGACGGCGGAGCCGCCTTGGCCGACGCCATCTCCGCGGCGGGCCTGGGCACCCGAGGACGCGGCGGCGCGGCAGCGGAGGCGGCGGCGGGGCCGGCGGGCGCAGCGGCCTCGGCCGCCGGAGGCACCACCGAGGCCGGAGCCGGAGCCTCCCCGGGTGACGACGGCGCCTGCGGCTCGGCCGCGACCGGGGCGGCGGCCTGGTACGGCTGCTGCTGGTACCCGTCGTACCCCTGGTAGCCCTGCTGCTGGTAGCCGTACGGGTCCTGCCCGTACACCGGCTGCCCGTACTGGTCGTACTGCTGGTCGTACTGCTGCTGCTCGTACGACTGCGACTGGGACGGCGCCTGCGGCTGCTGCGGGAGCTGCCCGCCCTGCTGGTACCCGTCGTACCCCTGGTAGCCCTGCTGCTGGTAGCCGTACGGGTCCTGCCCGTACACCGGCTGCCCGTACTGGTCGTACTGCTGGTCGTACTGCTGCTGCTCGTACGACTGCGACTGCGGCTGGGACGGCGCCTGCGGCTGCTGCTCCTGCTGCGGGTGCCGGTAGCCCTGGTACGGCTGCTGGTACTGCCCGGTGGACCAGTCCTCCGGCCGCCGGCCGTCGTTGCGATCAGTCATGCACCGCTCCCGGATCAGTCCCCGCGCGGCGCGTACAGCGCCCGCTTGTCGATGTAGCGGACCACGCCGTCCGGGACGAGGTACCAGACCGGCTCGCCCTTGGCGACCCGGTTGCGGCAGTCCGTGGAGGAGATGGCCAGCGCCGGGACCTCCACCAGGGAGACCCCGCCCACCGGAAGCCCGGCGTCCGACAGAGTGTGCCCCGGGCGGGTGCATCCGATGAAGTGGGCCAGCGAGAAGAGCTCGTCGGAGTCGCGCCAGGACAGGATCTGGGCGAGCGCGTCGGCGCCGGTGATGAAGAAGAGGTCGGCGTCCGGGTGCATGGCGTGCAGGTCGCGCAGGGTGTCGACGGTGTACGTCGGGCCCTCGCGGTCGATGTCGATCCGGCTGACCGAGAACTGCGGGTTCTCGGCGGTGGCGATGACCGTCATCAGGTAGCGGTCCTCGGCCGGGGTGACGTGCCGGTCGCTCTTCTGCCACGGCTGCCCGGTCGGCACGAAGATCACTTCGTCCAGGTGGAACGCGCTCGCGACCTCACTGGCGGCGACGAGGTGGCCGTGGTGGATCGGGTCGAAGGTGCCGCCCATCACGCCGAGGCGCTTCTTCACCGGTTCCGGTCCGCCGGGATTCCCGGCCTGCTCTCCCATGCCGCCACACCTTACGCGACACCCGTTACGGTGCGGGAACGGCCGGGTGGGGGTTCTCCGGAGATGCGTGAGGGAGCGGCCGGCCGGTGGCCGGACGCTCCCCGAACCGCCCCAGGACCGGGCTCAGCGGTCCCGGTTGAAGCGGGTGGTGATGAAGAGCAGGACCAGCAGGATGACCAGCGCGGCGCCACCGGTCAGGGCCGGGTTCAGACTGTCGTGGTTGCCCCCCTCGCCCTCGGCGAGCAGGTTCAGGACGGGGAGTGCGGCAGCAGTGCTCATGGTCGGCGGGACCTTCTCGGCTCGGTGAACGGACCTGGGGGTTGTTCCGGGCCGGTGAGGGCCCACCCGTCATCGTACGGGGGGTTACACCGCAACCGCTCGGCGGCCCACCGCCGCTGACCGGGCGTGAGCGCGGGCCGCCGCGGGGCCGCGGACCGGGCCGCCGCGGGGGCCGTCGACCGGGTCCGGGGTCCCGGGGCCCGCCGGACCTAGTTGTTCTTGAAGGCGCGGGCCATGATCCAGATCAGCAGGCCGATGCCCACGAAGGACGCGACCACGATGATCCGCAGGAACAGGCCCGGGCCGGACTCGTCGGAGATGGGCGCGGCCAGGCTGACAAGCGTGTCGGTGGACATCTGCGGGGGCTCCTCGAACTGCTCGGTACCGCGGCCGGATCCGGTCTCGGTCGTCCAGGCCTCAGGGTAGACCGGCCTCACACCGGCGGCGCCCACCGGCCCCGGCGACGCGGCCGCCGGCCCGCCCTCGCCCCCACCGGCGCCCCCGTCCGGACCCCGGCCCGGAGCCCCGTCCGGGGCCCCGCCCGCGCCTCCGCCGCCCCACCGCCCACCGTGCGGACCGCGCGTACGCTGAGCCCGGGGACGAGTACGCAACCGCGCACGTTGCACAGACAGTCGTTTCAGGCGAAGACCAGCGGGGGGCGGGCCAGCGGGCCGCGGCCGCCGTCGACCAGGAGGTACTCAGACCATGACCGACACGACCTCGAAGACCCCGAGCCGACGCCGCGAGCGCTTCCCCGGGATCTCCACCCGGGCCTGGGAGCACCCGGCGGACCGCTCGGCCCTGGTCGCGCTGCGCAAGCTGACCGGCTTCGACGACATCCTGAAGAAGCTCGCGGGCCTGGTCTCCGAGCGGGCGATCCGGCTGATGTTCCTGGCCACCGCCGTGAAGACCTCCGAGCGCCAGTTCCCGGAGCTGCACGACATGGTGCGCGACGCCGCCTACGTGCTCGACCTGGAGCAGGTCCCCGACCTGTACGTCTCCCAGGACCCGACGGTCAACGCGTACTGCATCGGCATCGACACCCCGATCATCGTGATCACCAGCGGCCTGGTCGAGCTGCTGGACGAGGAGGAGCTGCGCTCGGTCATCGGCCACGAGGTCGGCCACGCGATGTCCGGCCACGCCGTCTACCGGACGATGCTGATGATCCTCACCAACATCGCCACCCGGATCGCCTGGGTGCCGCTCGGCAACCTGGCGATCACCGCGATCATCACCGCGCTCAAGGAGTGGTTCCGCAAGGCGGAGCTGTCCAGCGACCGGGCCGGCCTGCTCGCCGGGCAGGACCTCCAGGCGTCCATGCGGGCCCTGATGAAGCTGGCCGGCGGCCACAACCTGGCCGAGATGAACGTCGACGCCTTCCTGGAGCAGGCCGAGGAGTACGAGAAGGCCGGCGACCTGCGCGACGGCGTGCTCAAGGTGCTCCAGCTGCTGCCGCAGACCCACCCCTTCGCGGTGGTGCGGGTCGCCCAGCTGAAGAAGTGGGCGGAGAGCGAGGACTACCGCTCGATCCTGGCCGGCGCCTACCCGCGCCGCTCGGACGACCCGGACACCTCGGTCACCGAGCAGTGGAAGGCCGCCGCCGAGCACTACACGACCTCGGTCAAGGAGAGCAAGGACCCTCTGATGGGCCTGCTGCGGGACGTGGCCGGTGGCGCCGCGACCGTCGGCGGCAAGCTCCGCGACACCTTCACCGGCGGCGGCAACGGCAACGGCCGCGGCGGCTCCGCGGACCGCGACGGCAGCTGACCCCTCCC
>NZ_JBEZUT010000347.1:0-8924 GCF_040636595.1 Kitasatospora sp. NPDC036755 | reverse complement strand
GCCGCCTTAGCACAGTTGGCCAGAGCAACGCACTCGTAATGCGTAGGCCGGCGGCACGGCCCGCCGGCCCCGCCCGGCGGGCCGCCCCACCGTCCTGAGCACGTCCACCCCTCACCCGACGGGAGCCGACCGCCCCATGGCAACTCTGGCGAAGCCGAACCTGCCCAGATTCGACGTGGAGATCTTCCAGAACGAGTACCTGGCCGACGGCGCCCGCGAGGTCAACGCCATCGTCACCGTCACCTCCACCGGCGGCGGCACCTCGGGCGGTCGGCCGCTCGGCTTCTCCGACGCCGCCGCGGCGGGCACCGGCGCCTCGGCGGCCGTGGTCGTCCTGGTGGACTGCTCGGGCTCGATGGACTACCCCAAGAGCAAGATCAACGGGGCCCGCGAGGCCACCGCCGCCGCCATCGACGCCCTGCGCGACGGCACCGCCTTCGCCGTGGTCGCCGGCACCCACGAGGCCCGCGACATCTACCCCGGCGACGGCACCCTGGCCACCGCCTCCGCCATCACCCGCGCCCAGGCCAAGGAGTCGCTGCGCCGGCTCACCGCGGCCGGCGGCACCGCGATGGGCACCTGGCTGGCCAAGGCCGACCAGCTCTTCCTCACCCGCCGCGACATCGCCATCCGGCACGCCGTCCTGCTCACCGACGGCAACAACGAGCACGAGTCGGCCGAGGACCTGGCCCGCACCGTCGAGCGGGTGACCGGCCACTTCACCGCCGACTGCCGCGGCGTGGGCACCGACTGGCGGATCGACGAGCTGCGCAGGATCTCCTCGGCGCTGCTCGGCACCACCGACATCGTCGCCGAGCCCTCCGGCCTGGCCGAGGACTTCCGCTCGATGATGGCCGGCGCGATGGGCAAGCAGGTCGCCGACGTCGCGCTGCGGATCTGGACCCCGGCCAACGCCACGGTCCGGTTCGTCAAGCAGGTCGCCCCGTCGGTCGAGGACCTGACCTCCCGCCGCACCGAGGCCGGCCCCCGGGCCGGCGACTACCCCACCGGCTCCTGGGGCGACGAGAGCCGCGACTACCACGTCTGCGTCGAGGTGCCGGCCGCCTCGGTCGGCAACGAGATGCTGGCCGCCCGGGTCAGCCTGGTGCTGCCCCAGCAGGTCGCCGGCGGCACCCCGGAGGTGCTCACCCAGGGCCTGGTCAAGGCGGTCTGGACGGACGACCTGGCCTCCTCCACCCGGATCAGCCCGCAGGTCGCCCACTACACCGGGCAGGCCGAGCTCGCCTCGTCCATCCAGGAGGGCCTGGAGGCCCACCGGGCCGGGGACGTCCACCGCGCGACGGCCAAGCTGGGCGCCGCCGTCCGGATCGCCCACGCGACCGGGAACGAGGGCACCTACCGGCTGCTCCAGAAGGTGGTGGACGTGGTGGACCCGAAGGAGGGTACGGTTCGGTTCCGTAAGAACGTGAGCGAGGCCGACTCGATGACCCTTGAGACCCGGTCGACCAAGACGGTACGTGTGAAGAAGTGACCGCTGAAGACGTGACCGGACCGACATCCCGGCGCGACGCCGCACCGAGCGGGCCCGAAACGAGGGGGACCTGATGCCGATCTGCCCGAGGGGCCACGAGTCGCAGGCCGAGGACTGGTGCGACTTCTGCGGCTTCCCGATGACCCCGCCGGCCCCCGCACCGGGGGCGCACGGAGGCTACCCGGGGGCGCCCGGGGCCGACTCCGCGCCCGGCACGCACTCCGGTGGGCACCCGGGGTACGGCGGCGCGTCCTTCGGCGCGCCGCCGCCTCCGCCGCCGATGCCGCCGGGCTCCGTCCCGCCGCACGGCGCGCCCCTGCCGCCGCCGGGACAGCTGCCCCCGCCGCCGCACGGCGCCCACGGAGCCGCGCCCTCGCACGGAGCCGCGCCCTCGTACGGGGCCGTCCCGCCGCAGGCCGGACCGCAGGGCCTCACCGCGGGCCTGGCCGTCTGCCCGATCTGCCGCAGCCCGCAGACCGGACGGTTCTGCGAGGAGTGCGGCTACGACTACGAGCTCTCCACGCCCTCGCGCCGCCAGGTGCCCGGCGCCGGTCCGGCCCAGCCCGGCCCGGGTCAGCCCGGTCCCGGTCAGCAGCCGCCGCTGAACATCCCGGCGGCCTACGGCGGCACCCCGCCGCAGGCCCCCGCCGGTCATGATCCCGCCGGCCACGCCCCGGGCGGCCAACACCCCTTCGGGCAGCCGCCGTTCGGGCAGACGCCGGCCGGCGGACCGCTCGCCCCGCCGCCGGCCGCCCAGCAGGCCGTCGCCCCACCCGTCCCGCAGCAGCCCCAGACCCCCGGGCACCCGCACGGCTACGGCTACCCGCCCGTCCCGGCCGGCCACGGCCAGGACGGGCCCGCGCCGGAGAGCGGGTTCCCCGACACCTCGGTGCGCGAGGACTCCGGCCCGGTGTACGCCCAGCCGGCCGGCCCCGGCCCGAACAGCCGCGGCGGCGACTTCGGCACCTCCTTCACCCTGGCGCCGCCGCGGCAACCGCAGCCGCAGCAGCCCCAGGAGCCCGTCCCGGCCGAGCCGGCGCGGGCCAACTGGATCGCCGTGGTCTCGGCCGACCGGGACTACTTCACCGAGATGATGGCCCGCAGCGGCCCCGAGGCGGCCGGCCTGTTCTTCCCGCCGTACTGCCCCGAGCGCCGGATCCCGCTGACCGGCCGCGGCCAGCTGCGGATCGGGCGGCGCAGCCAGCACCGCGGCACGGTGCCGGAGATCGACCTGTCCGTCCCGCCGGAGGACCCGGGCGCCTCGCACCAGCACGCGCTGCTCGCCGAACAGGCGGACGGCAGCTGGGTCCTGGTGGACCAGGACTCCACCAACGGCACCACCATGAACGGCGGCGCGGAGCCCGTCGCCCCGCACACCGCGGTGCCGCTGAACGACGGCGACCGGATCCACATCGGCGCCTGGACCACCATCACCGTGCACCGGGGCTGAAAGTCCGTCAAATCGTTATCCGGCGGCCCTCCGCCGACAACTCCGGCCGGGCCGGGCGGAATTCGACATCCGCCCGGCCCGGCCGCATTCGGGCCGTCTCCAAAATATCCGCAAATTCCCCCGCACCGGTGTGCGCAGGAGCCTTCCCAGCCCCTAGGCTCATGGCACATGACTGCTGCTATATCCGCTGACGGCATCCGCCAGCGGTACGGGGATGTGCAGGCCGTCGACGGGGTGTCGCTCACCGTCGAGGCCGGCGAGTTCTACGGGATCCTGGGCCCCAACGGCGCCGGGAAGACCACCACAATGGAGATCCTGGAGGGCGTCCGGAAACCGGACGAGGGCCGGGTCGAACTGCTGGGCATGGCGCCCTGGCCGCGCAATCCGAAACTGCTGCCACGAATCGGCGTGCAGTTCCAGGCCTCCGCTTTCTTCCGGAAACTGACGGCCCGGGAGACCATCCGCACCTTCGCGTCGTTCTACGGGGTCGGCCCCAAGCGGGCCGACGCGATGCTGGAGCGGGTCGGCCTCTCCGAGAAGGCCGGGACGATGACCGACCAGATGTCCGGCGGCCAGGCCCAGCGCCTGTCGATCGCCTGCGCCCTGGCCCACGACCCGGAGCTCGTCTTCCTGGACGAGCCCACCACCGGCCTCGACCCGCAGTCCCGGCGCAACCTCTGGGACCTCCTGCGGGACATCAACGCCGAGGGCCGCACGGTCGTGCTGACCACCCACTACCTGGACGAGGCCGAGGTGCTCTGCGACCGGGTCTCGATCATGGACCACGGGAAGATCCTGCACACCGGCGCACCGGCGGCGCTGATCCGCGAGATCGACGACACCGTCCGGATCAGCGTGGCCTCCGGCCAGCTCCCGCTCGACCGGGCCCGGGAGCTGATGACCGCGGCCGGCGCGGACATCACCACCCTGGAGGACGACAGCGTCTCGCTCTCCGTCTCCACCCGCCTTCCCGCCCCGGTGCTCAGCGTCCTCGCCGAGCAGAACGCGCTGCGCGGTCTGGAAGTGCGCGGCGCCACCCTGGAGGACGTCTTCCTCCAGCTGACCGGACGGGAGTTCCGCGTATGACCCCCACCACCCCCACCGAGCCGCAGGCCCCCGGCCGGCGCGGCGGCCCGGCCGCCGGCGAGCGGGAGCGGGTCAGCGCGTTCTGGAGCCTGTCCCGCGCCATGCTGCTCGGGATGAAGCGCGACCGCACCGCGACCTTCTTCATCCTGCTGTTCCCGCTGGTGTTCCTGGTGTTCTTCGGCTCCGTGACCAAGGGCTCCGGCAGCCCCCACGCCAAGGTGGCGCAGGTCGGCGCGGTGAAGCTGTTCGACTCCATCCAGGGCGACCAGCGGGCCGGCCTGGAGAAGGTCCTCACCATCACGAAGACCGACGACGAGGCCGCCACCCTGGAGAAGGTCCGCAAGGGCGACTACGACGCGCTGATCAAGCAGGGCCCGGACGGCACCGTCGAGCTGCGCTACACCGCCGCCGACCAGGTCCGCGCCGGCGCCCTCCAGGGCATCCTCGACTCGGTGGTCCAGACCGCCAACCAGGCGGCCACCGGCCAGAAGCCGGCCTTCGTGCTGGACTCCCAGCAGGTCGAGGACAAGTCCCTCAAGCCGATCCAGTTCCTCACCCCCGGCCTGCTCGGCTGGGCCGTCGCCACCGGCGCGGTCTTCGGCGCCGCGCTGACGCTGGTCAACTGGCGCAAGACCAAGGTGCTGCGACGGCTGCGGCTGGCCCCGATCAACGCCGGCACCGTGATCAGCTCCCGGGTCCTGGTCTCGCTGCTGACCGCGTTCCTGCAGACCGCCGTCTTCCTGGTCGTCGCGACGAGCTTCTTCGGGCTCAAGCTCACCGGCAACTGGTGGCTGGTCATCCCGCTGGTGGCCTGCGCGACGCTCGCCTTCATGTCGATCGGCCTGCTGGCCGGCTCGGTCGCCAAGACCGAGGAGGCGGCCAACGGCATCTCGCAGATCATCGTGCTGCCGATGTCCTTCCTGTCCGGCTCGTTCTTCCCGCTGGACGGCGCCCCGGGCTGGCTGAAGGCCGTCTCCGAGGTCATGCCGCTGCACTACCTGGTCGACTCCGCCCAGTCGGTGCTCACCCGCGGCGGCGGCGTCATGGACGCCCTGCCGACCATGGGCGGCCTGCTGCTCTTCGCGGCCGTGCTGACCGGCATCTCCTGGAAGCTGTTCCGCTGGGAGGACTGACCCTCCCCGGCTGATCCCCACCGATCCCGACGGGGTCGTACGCCTTTGGTCCCGGTGTACGACCCCGTCGGCGTCTGCGACCATGGTCGGGTGAGAGAGATCCGGCGGGGCACGTTGAGCGAGGAGACCTTCTACGACCAGGTCGGCGGTGAAGCGACCTTCCGGCGGCTGGCCCACCGGTTCTACGAAGGCATCGCGGAGGACGAGTTGCTGCGGCCGATGTACCCCGAGGAGGACCTCGGGCCGGCCGAGGAGCGGATGGCCCTCTTCCTGATGCAGTACTGGGGCGGCCCGCGCACCTACAGCGAGCGGCGCGGCCACCCGCGGCTGCGGATGCGGCACGCCCCGTTCAAGGTCGACAAGGCCGCGCACGACGCCTGGCTCACCCACATGCGGGCAGCCGTGGCGAGCCTGGACCTGGCGGACGAGCACGAGCAGCAGCTGCTCGAGTACCTGACCTACGCCGCCGCCTCGATGATCAACACCCCGGGCTGAGCCGGCCCCACGAGGCCGTGATCCGTGAGCCCGGGCTCCGCCGAGCCCGCTCCACGCCTACCGGAGCGGGCTGAGCCCCAGCCCCGCACCCGGCGCGGCCGCGGTGCGCACCGCCACCGAGCCCGCCGGGGCGCTCAGCCGCAGCCAGCCGCCCGCCCGGTGCACGGTCAGCGGGGCGCCGGGCCGCAGGAAGCCGATCACGTACGCGGCGTGCGGCGCGCGCAGCGGCAGCTCGGGCAGCACGGAGACCGGGCGGGACCAGATCTCGTCGGCCAGCGCGTCCAGCACCGCACGGGTGCGGTGGTGCGCCGGAACGGCCTCGCTGCGCTCGCGGAACTCCCGCACCCCGGCCATCAGTTCGGGGTACACCTCGGCCACCGGCGGGGCGCCGACCGGACGCCAGCCGGTGCGCGGCGGCAGCAGCCCGGCCCAGGCCGGGCCGGTCACCGGCGCGGGCAGCCCGACGGCGCCCGCCTCCGCGTCCACGCCGTCCAGCAGCTGGCCCGCCGAGACGGTCAGGTCCACCGCCTCGTCCAGACCGCCCAGCCGCACGGTGCGGATCGCCAGCGTCCCCGAGCCGCCCAGCGGCAGCCGCCCGAAGACCGCCAGCACGCCGTCCCCCTCGCCGGGGCCCACCGCCTGGAGCCGGACGGCCGCCGCCCGGTCGAAGCGCAGCAGGCGCTGCAGGAAGGCGGAGAGGTCGGCGGCCTCCCCGGTGTCGGTCAGGGCGAGACGGGCGGTGATGGTCACAGCGGTTCAGCTCGAATCGTCGGCTCGAATCGTCGGGTGGGGTCAGACGGCGGCGGCCACCGGTTCCTCGTCCATGAAGCGGCCCAGGAACTCCCGCTCCACCGGCGAGATCCGGCGCGGCCGGCCCTCGGCCAGGTCGTAGGGGACGACCACGGTGGACGCCCGGACGTACACGGTGTCGCTGCCGTCCTCGGCGACGTCCTTGATCTCGTAGGAGACGGTCAGCGAGGCGCCGCCGATCTTCGTCACCCAGGTCTCGATGGTGACCGGCTCGGGCCGGTGCACCAGCGGGCGCTTGTAGTCGATCTCGTGGCGGGCCACCACCGAGCCGCCCGCGAACTCCCCGGCGCCGGCCGCGGCGGCCTGGGTGAACATGAAGTCGATCCGGGCCTCCTCCAGGTAGCGCAGGAAGACCACGTTGTTGACGTGCCCGAACGCGTCCATGTCGGACCAGCGCAGCGGGCAGGCGTAGATGTGGCGAGCCACGGGAGTTCTCCTCGGTGTCCGGTCGCCCGTCGGCGCCGCTTCCCGGCGAGGGCCGGTGGCGGCGACGGGCCGCGGCCCGGCAGGCCACCCCGGAGGGCAGTCTGCCGGGCCGTTGTGACGGGCGGGTGTCAGCCTCGGGTCAGCTTCTTGTAGGTGGCCCGGTGCGGACGGGCGGCGTCGGCGCCGAGCCGCTCGATCTTGTTCTTCTCGTACGACTCGAAGTTGCCCTCGAACCAGAACCACTTGCTCTCGCCCTCGTAGGCGAGGATGTGGGTGGCCACTCGGTCCAGGAACCAGCGGTCGTGGGAGATGACCACGGCGCAGCCGGGGAACTCCAGCAGGGCGTTCTCCAGCGAGGAGAGCGTCTCGACGTCGAGGTCGTTGGTGGGCTCGTCGAGGAGCAGCAGGTTGCCGCCCTGCTTGAGGGTCAGCGCCAGGTTCAGGCGGTTGCGCTCACCACCGGAGAGCACGCCGGCCGGCTTCTGCTGGTCCGGGCCCTTGAAGCCGAAGGCCGACACGTAGGCGCGGGACGGCATCTCGACCTGGCCGACGTTGATCCAGTCCAGACCGTCGGAGACGACCTCCCAGAGGGTCTTCTTCGGGTCGATGTTGGAGCGGGTCTGGTCGACGTAGCTGATCTTGACGGTCTCGCCGACCTTGACCGTGCCGCTGTCCGGGGTCTCCAGGTCCTGGAGCATCTTGAACAGGGTGGTCTTGCCGGCGCCGTTCGGGCCGATGATGCCGACGATGCCGTTGCGCGGCAGGGTGAAGCTCAGGTCGTCGATCAGGACCTTCTCACCGAAGGCCTTGTTGAGGTTCTCGACCTCGATGACGACGCTGCCCAGACGCGGGCCCGGCGGGATCTGGATCTCCTCGAAGTCCAGCTTCCGCATCTTGTCGGCCTCGGCCGCCATCTCCTCGTAGCGGGCCAGACGCGCCTTGGACTTCGCCTGGCGGCCCTTGGCGTTGGAGCGGACCCACTCCAGCTCCTCCTTGAGGCGCTTGGCGCGCTTGGCGTCCTTCTGCCCCTCGACCTTGAGACGCGACTGCTTGGACTCCAGGTAGGTGGAGTAGTTGCCCTCGTAGCCGATGGCGCGGCCGCGGTCGAGCTCCAGGATCCAGCCGGCCACGTTGTCCAGGAAGTACCGGTCGTGGGTGACGGCCACGACGGTGCCCTTGTACTTGGCCAGGTGCTGCTCCAGCCAGTTCACCGACTCGGCGTCGAGGTGGTTGGTGGGCTCGTCGAGCAGCAGCAGGTCGGGGGCCTCCAGCAGCAGCTTGCAGAGCGCCACGCGACGCTTCTCGCCACCGGAGAGCTTGGTGACCGCCCAGTCGCCGGGCGGGCAGCCCAGGGCGTCCATGGCCTGCTCCAGCTGGGCGTCCAGGTCCCAGGCCTCGGCGTGGTCCAGCTCCTCCTGGAGCTTGCCCATCTCCTCGAGGAGGGCGTCCGAGTAGTCGGTCGCCATCAGCTCGGCGATCTCGTTGAAGCGGTCGAGCTTCCCCTTGATCTCCTTGACGCCGTCCTGGACGTTCTCCAGGACCGTCTTGGTCTCGTCCAGCGGCGGCTCCTGGAGGAGCATCCCGACCGTGAAGCCGGGCGAGAGGAAGGCGTCGCCGTTGGAGGGGTGCTCCAGGCCGGCCATCATCTTCAGCACGGTGGACTTACCGGCGCCGTTGGGGCCCACGACGCCGATCTTCGCTCCGGGGAGGAAGCTGAGCGTCACGTCGTCAAGGATGACCTTGTCTCCGTGAGCCTTGCGCACCTTGCGCATCGTGTAGATGTATTCCGCCACGTGAGATCGCTCCGGCGTCGTCGGGAGTAATTCGGCTTGCAGCCTTCCATTGTGCCGCACCCGGCCCGGAGCCCCGAATCGCCCAGGTGACCCCACCGGGGTATCCCGAACGGCTCCCCGGCCGTCACCGGCCCTCGGCCGTCCGGCCGGCCCCGCCGCCCCGGCCCCGGGCCGCGTCGAGCGCGGTACCGGCCGAGCCGCCCGACCCGCCCCGGCGGCCGGAAACACCGCGGCCCGAC
>NZ_JBEZUT010000346.1:0-8937 GCF_040636595.1 Kitasatospora sp. NPDC036755 | reverse complement strand
CCGGGCCGGGTGCCCGGCTGCCGGCCCGCCTCCCGAACGGCGCTCAACTCCCGCTGAGCGCCTGCACCTCCGCGTAGCCCGGCACCGGGCCGACCGGCTCGCCGGCCGCGACAGCCGCCGCCGTGGCCACCGCCGCCGCCAGCGCGGCGCGGTACAGCAGCGAGCCGAGGCTGACCCGGGCCACCCCGAGCGCGGCCAGCTCGGCGAGGCCCGGGCCGGAGGGCGTCCACAGGATGTTGAGCGGGACGGCCACCGCCTCGACCAGTCGGCGGATCACCGCCTGATCGGCCGCCCCGGGCACGAACACGCCGTCCGCGCCGGCCTGTTGGTAGGCGTCCAGGCGTCGGAGCGTCTCCGCCTCGGGCGCGTCCTGCCCGCACCAGTAGGTGTCGGTACGGGCGTTGACGAACAGCTGCGGCGCGGCCGCCTTCACCGCCGCGATCTTCTCGGCGTGGCGGGCGGCCGGGGTCAGCGTGCCGTCCGCCCGGCCGTCCTCCAGGTTGATGCCGACCGCCCCGGCCCGAGCCAACTCCAGGGCCAGAGCGGCGACTTCACCCGGATCGTCGCTGAACCCGGACTCCGCGTCGACGCTGAGCAGGAAGCCGGCACGCCCGAGCCGGCGCGCCAGCCGTACGGTCTCCGCGCGGGTGGCGGCGGCACCGTCGGGCAGACCGACGACGGCCGCCACACCCAGGCTGGTGGTGCCGATCGCGGGGTGGCCCTGGGCGGCGAGGGCGACGGCCGAGGCGTGGTCCCAGGCGTTGGGGAGCAGCAGCGGGTGGCCGGGACGGTGGTGCAGGGCGGCGAAGGGGGTCATCCGGTCTTCTCCATCGGCTCGTTCGTACGGTTTCCGGTCGTGTGCGCCGGGCCGCCCGCGCGGGCGCCGGGGGCTCCCGTCACGGCCCCGGGGCCCTTCGCCGGATCTCCCGCCCGGTCGGCCGCACCCGTGACCGCGCCCGACGGGCTCCCGGCCGGGCCCGACAGGCTCCCGACCGCGTCCGCGTAGTAGTACCCGGCCCCGGAGACGTGATGGACGATCCGGCGGAAGCTCCAGCCCCTCCCCGGCGAGTCGTCCAGCCACTCGTCCGGCAGTGCGGCGACCCGCCGGGACCAGATCCCGGCCAGCCGGGTCAGCCGGCTGCGGGCCTCGTCCAGGTCCGCGGGGGTGAACGGGGCGAGATCGGCCGGGGTGGTGACGCCGGAGGCGTGCCAGTGGTCGGGCTCGGTCGGCTCGCCGACCAGTCGGGCCTCCAACTCGGCGAGGTGGTCCACGAGATGGTCCGCGATGCGTCGAACCGCCTTGTGCGGCGCGTAGGTCCGGCCGTCGGCGTTGACGATCGGGCGGCCGTCCCAGGCCGTCCAGCCGGCGGCCAGGGCGAGCACATGGTCGACCATGTCCGGTACCAGGGCGGCCAGTTCGGCCTTGCCGAGGTCCGGCTCCGACGGATCACCGACGGAATCACCGGCCGGATCGCCGGCGGAACCACCGGCGGACTCATCGGCGGACTCACCGGCCGGATCACCAGCGGGCTCGGCCGTGTCCGCCGGATCCGAAGCGCCGTACAGGATGCCCTCCGCGAGGACCACGGCCTGCGAACGGCCCGGGCAACTCCTGGGCGGGGCACCGAAGGTGAGCGCGACACCCTCCGGCGCCCCGGACTGGGCGGCGGCGATGTCGAGCAGGACCGGTGTCCCGGCCGGCACCGCGACCCCGCCGATCTCGGTCGCCCGGACGGCGAGCCGGCGCATGGTCCGCAGCGGCGGGTCCGTGCGCAGCACACCGGCGATCCCGTCCTCGTGCCGGCGGGCGCCCTCGACCAGCGCAGCGGTGGCGTCACAGGCCTGGACGAGCAGGCCGATCCGGTTCGCGGCCGTCTCCTCGTCCCGGTCCTCCATCGCGGGCAGCAGCCGGGCGACCGCCGCGTCCGCCGCAGGGTCGTCCGGAGCGTCGGCGAAGTACGCCCGGGACACGACGGCCACGTCACGTGCCACGGCGTCCGGGTCGGCCAGACCGAGCTCGGCCGCGAGCACCCGGACCACCCGCCGCCGGGTATCGGGATCGAAGCCGCCGGCCGCGGCCACCCGTAGCCGGTCCGGGTCCAGCCGCTCCAGGTCGGCCAGTACCAGCGCCCGGCGCCGGGCGTGCGGTTCACCGGAGCAGAACCGGGCGACGGCGGACCGCAGCCAGGCCACCGTGCCGGGGGCCGCACCGAGCGCGGCGGCCACACCGGGCGCACCGGGCGCGGCGGGCGGCGGGACCAGCGCCGGGTCGGCCAGCGCCGCCGTCACGTCGTCGTAACGGGAGAAGGTCACGGTCTCGTCGTGGCGGGAGGGGCCCCTGGTCGCGTCGTGGCGGGAGAGGTCCCTGGTCGCGGGGCCGGGGGCCGTCGTGGTTTCGCTCATGCCGCCATCGTGGCCCCGGGTCGTTTCGGTCCCGGCCGAAACGTGCCGGGGCGATCCTGGGGGCATGTCCCAGGCTCCGCTCCCCCACGCGGCAGCGCCCCCCTCCCCGCCCGGGCCCCCGCATCGCCCCCGGTGCCCCGACCATGGAGGCATGACGCTCGCCGCCTTCGCCGCCCTGCTCGCCGACCCCACCCGCGCCGCCATCTGCGTCGCGCTCCTCGACGGCCGCGCCTGGACCGCCGGCGAGCTGGCCCGGCACGCGCGCGTCGCACCGTCCACGGCCAGCGAGCACCTGTCCCGGCTGACCGCGGGCGGGCTGCTGGCCGAGGAACGGCAGGGCCGGCACCGGTACGTCCGGCTGGCCTCCCCCGCCGTGGCCACGCTGATCGAGGACCTCACCGCCTTCGCCGAGTCGGACTACCGCACCGGCCCCGCGACCGCGCCCCGCACCCTGGCCGAGGCCACCCGGACGAACGCCGAGGTCCGCGCCCGCACCTGCTACGACCACCTGGCCGGGCGCCTCGGCGTGGCCGTGTCGGACGCGCTGCTCGCCCGCGGCCTGGTCACCGAGGAGGGCGGGCTGGCCGTCACCGGGCGCGGCCGGGAGTGGCTGGCCGAGCAGGCGATCGAGCTGCCGGCGCGGGCGGGCCGCCGGGGCGGACGCCCGGTGGTGCGCAGCTGCCTGGACTGGTCTGAGCGCCGCCACCACCTGGGCGGGGCGCTGGGCGCGGCCCTCTGCCGGACCGCCCTGGACCGCGCCTGGGTGGAGCGGATCGGCTCCGGCCGCGCGCTTCGGGTCACCCCGGACGGCGGCCGGGCGCTGCGCGAACTCCTCGGTGTGGAACTGCCCTGACGACCGACCGCGACCGCTGGACCGTCCCCGGCCACCACCGGCGCACCGCTCAGCCCATCGACTTCGCCCCGTCCAGGGACTCCCGGATGATGTCCGCGTGCCCGGCGTGCTGCGCGGTCTCGGCGATCAGGTGCAGCAGCACCCGGCGGGCCGACCAGGTCGTGCCCGGCGGGAACCACGGCGCGGCCGGCAGCGCGTGGGCGAGGTCGAGGTCTGGCAGCGTCCGGACCAGCTCGTCCGTCCCGTGCGCCACCCGCTCGTACTCGGCGAGCAGCCCGGCCAGCGTGTCGCCCTCCGTCATCCGGAACTGGGCCTCCCAGGCGTCCGCGTCGCCGGGGCCGTGCTCGCCGTCCCGGCCCCGCATCGCCTCCGCGCCCCCGGTCATGAACCGCGCCCAGCGCGCCTCGACCGCCGCCACGTGCTTGATCAGACCGCCCAGGCACAGCGCGCTGGCCGTGGTGCGTTCGGCCGCCTGCACGTCGGTGAGGTCCCGGACGGTGCGCCGCAGCAGGCCGCGGTGCTTGTCCAGCGTCTCGACCAGTTCCTCACGCTCACCCATCGGCCGCCCCCGCCGTGCGCCGCGTCGACCGCCCCGCGGCCCGCCGCCCCATCAGACGTCCACCGTCCTCGGCTGCTCGCCGACCGTCCGTCCGAGGTCGATCAGCCCGAAGGCCGCGCCCTGCGGATCGCCGACCGCCGCGAAGCGGCCGAACGGACTGTCCATCGGCCCGACGTACACCTTGCCTCCGCCGGCCGTCAGCCGTCCGATCGCGGCGTCGACGTCGTCCACCGCGAAGTAGACGCTGATGTAGGACGGCGCCTCGGGCGGCAGGAAGTCGCCCTCCGCTCCCATCCGCCCCAGCACCGGCCGATCGCCGACCCGGAACATCCGGTAGTCGAAGTCCCCGCCCTCCATCTTCAGCACGCCGTACGGGAAGACCGCGGGGAAGAAGGCGTCCGCCTTCGCGGGCTCGCGGGTCACCAGCTCGGCCCAGCTGTACGCGCCGGGCTCGCCCTGCTTCTCGAAGCCCTCGTGCCGGTCGGCCTGCCAGACGCCGAACGCCACGCCCGCCGGGTCCCTGGCGATCACCATCGTGCCGAAGTCGCCGACCCGCATCGGGCCCATGACCACCTCGCCGTCGTTGGCGCGGATCCGCTCCGCGGTGGCCGCGGCGTCCGGCGAGGCCAGGTACAGGCACCAGGCGGACCGGGCCTGTGCACCGGGCATCGGCGGCACGATCGCGGCGACCGCCCGGCCGTCGGAGTACGCCTGGGTGTAGTTGCCGTACTCCGACGAGCTCTCGCCGAAGGTCCAGCCCAGCACATCGCCGTAGAACGCCTTCGCGCCCTCCAGGTCGGTGAACATCGCGTCGGCCCAGCAGGGCGTGCCCTCAGGTAGCGCAGCCATCTCTCTGCCCTCGTGTGTGGCGAAGTGCGCGCGCCGGGAGGGCGCCCGCCCGCCCCCGGTTCGCCAGCCTAGCCATGCCGCGGCGCACCCGCACGGGATGGCCCGCGCGGGTGCGCCGATGCCGCCTCGGCCCCCTGCTGCCCCGGTCTGCCTCCGCCCCGGTCAGCCGCCCGCCGACAGCCGCAGCGAGGCCGTGCCCAGGCCGGTCGGGCCGAGCGGCACCGTGCCGGTCGGGACGGGGGCCTCCGGTCCGCCCGGTGCGGTCGGTGCCGTCGGTGCCTCGGCGGCCGCCGCCGTGGCCGCCCGACGGGCCCGCGAGGCCTCCGCCAGGTCCCGTTCGGCGCCGAAGTGCCGTTCCAGGTCCACCGGACCGTACCGGCGGCAGTCCCGGTGCCACCCGAGGATGCCGGCGAGCCAGTTCTCCAGCTCCACCACGTATCCGTCGAGCAGCTCCCGGGCGGCCTGGTCCAGCCCGAAGTCGTCCTTCAGCACCGGGAGTTCCTTCTGCGCGACGTGCTGGAACTGGCCCAGTCGCGCGTGCATCAGGTCGTCGACGATCCGGACCGCCGATTCGTAGTCGCAGTTGAAGAAGTTCTGCACCACCAGGACGGCGTTGTTCAGGTCGCCCTCGTACTCGACCTCCTTCTGGTACGAGAAGAGGTCGTTCATCATGCACGCGTAGTCCATCGCGGAGTTCTCCAGCGCGCGCATCGAGCCGTGGTCGTGCACCTCCGGCGGCGCCGACTCCCCGTGGCCGAGGCGGGAGAGGCTGGTGGTCAGCTCGGAGCCGAAGGTCGAGCGGCGCATCTCCAGGTAGTCCACCGGGTCCGGGATCCGGTTCTGGATCCGGTTGGCCAGCTCCCAGATCCAGCTGTCCACCATCGCCTCGACCGCCGTCCGGAACCGGTCCCTGGCCTCGACGGTCATCGGGCCGGCGGTGCGCTCCCAGAGGTCGGCGAGGCCGCGCTCCAGCGCGTTGGCGGGCTCCGGTGCGGGGGCGCCGTCCACCGGCATGAACAACGACAGCCGCGCGTTGGCGGCCTTCGCGCCGCCCAGGTCACGGGTGTGCCCGAAGGCCCGGGGGTAGTAGTCGTCGGCCCAGGTGCCCCAGGCCAACCAGGCTGAGGCGATGTCGAGTTGGTCGGCCGTGGCGTCCGGGTGGATGCCGGCCGCGCACAGCGCCAGGTCGTAGTCGCGCATCGACGCGGCGTCCCAGACGCCGGACGCGGGGTCGCCCGGCTCCGCCGAGAGCAGTCCCATCCGGTCCGCCCACTCGACCACGCGCTCCCGGGCACCGTCCAGGTGGGGGCTCAGCCGGAGCTCGTACGGCAGCCTGAACTCGGGCAGCCTGGAGGGCCCGACAGCCTGGTACGGCACGTGGCCGTACGACCGCGCCCGCCGCTTCTCCTGGCCCGCCGCGCCCCTGGCGACCGCCGTCGCGGGCATCCCCGCCGAGGCCTCCGGGTCTGCCGGGCTCGCCGGGGCCGTCATGGCGGTGCTGCGCAGGATGTCCAGCGCCGAGGTGCCGATGCCCCCGATCGCGTACTGGTCCCACCAGTTGCCGGCCCCGGCCCCGCCCGATCCGGGCGTCACCCCACCACCCGACCCCCCGGCCGTGCCACCACCGTTCATGTACCGGCTGGAGCGCAGGTGCCACTCGTGCCCACCGGACTGCCAGTCCTGGAGGCCCTTGACGTACGCCGTCACCCGGGCACGGCCCGCCGGGTCCAGCCCGGTCTCGGCGAACAGCACCG
Source organism: Kitasatospora sp. NPDC036755 (assembly GCF_040636595.1). NCBI lineage: Bacteria > Bacillati > Actinomycetota > Actinomycetes > Kitasatosporales > Streptomycetaceae > Kitasatospora > Kitasatospora sp. NPDC036755. The sequence goes on along the minus strand of NZ_JBEZUT010000346.1, from coordinate 2,519 downwards.
GCAGTTCGGTGAACACGGTGTTCTCGAACTGCTGCAGCCGCGAGGTGAGCAGGTCGTTGACCGCCTCGGCGGCCTCCTGGGTGGAGCACTCCAGGAACCGCTCCAGCACCAGGATGCCGTTGCTCAGCTCGCCCTCGTCCTCCACCTCCCGCTGGTACGAGAAGATGTCGTTGCGCAGGTGCACCCCGTCGGAGAAGGCGTCCATCAGCACCCGCAGCGCCCGCGAGCCCGACACCTCCTCCGGCACCTCGGCCCCGGCCGCGTACTCGACCAGCTGCGCGGACCAGGGCGCGCCGCCGACCTTGCGGCGCATCTCGATGTACTCGACCGGATTGGCCACCCGGCCCTCGTTGATGTTGGCGAGCTCCCACAGCGACTCGTCGAGCAGGTTCCGGGTGCTCCTGGCGAACCTGCTCCGCCAGTCCTCTCCCATCGCCGGCACCGTGCGCCGCCACAGGTCGGCCAGGCCCGCCTCGACCGGGTTCTCCGGCTCGGGCGGCTCGGCGGCGGGGTCGGTGGGCATGAACAGCGGCAGCCGGTCGAGGTGGGCCTTGCCCGCCTCGCGGTCGTTGGTGCGCTTGTACATGTCGAGGAAGTGGTCGTCGAAGAAGAAGACCCACACGTACCAGTCGGTGACCAGCGACAGCGCCTCGGCGGAGGCGTCGGGGTGGGTGTACGCGCAGAGCAGCCCGTAGTCGTGCGCCTCCAGGTCGGCCTGATCCCAGATTCCGGACCCTTCCAGCATCCCCATCTCCCGGGCCCAGCCGGTGGAGTGGGCCCGCGCCTCGTCGAGATGGGGGTTGAGACGCGCCGGGTGCGGCACGTAGAAGGACGGCAGGGCGAACGGCTGGGTCACGGCGGGCGGGCCTTTCTGGACGCGTCGATTGGACCAAGGATGACGTGCCGTCAGCTCGCCGCACCGACACAACAGAATTAGTCATATGAAATGACTCGCTGCCCCCACGCAGAACCACTCACCCGGCCGAGCGCCCCCCAACTCCCCCCACGCCCCCACGCCCGCCCCCGTACCCACCGACACCGCCGACACCACCGGCACCGCCGGCATCACAGGGGCCGACCGCGATCGCTCGTCCCCGGCGGTGCCGGTGCGGCGCACAGGCGCGGGCAAAAAATATTCCGCACCACCCCGCCGCCGGCCCGCCACGCCGTCGCCTCGGCCCCCGGCAACCGCTCCGCCAACGAACAAAGCAGCTCTGCCAAGGCCTTGAACAGACAAGACTTCCCCCGCTACGGGCGTGTTGACCGCGTACGCCAACGCCGCTTCCACCAGACTGGGCGCCGACCCGACGTCAACTCCGAGGAGGGCAAGCCCATGAACGTCACCGTTCGGCTCGCACAGCAGCCCGAGGCCGACGAGCTGCTCGGACGCAGCGCGCTCGCCGCGCTCGTCGGCATGCTGCTGGACCAGCAGGTCCCGATGGAGTGGGCGTTCACCGGCCCGCTGACCATCGCCCAGCGCCTCGGCCACGACGACCTGGACGCCCACGAGATCGCCACCTACAACCCGGAGGAGTTCGTCGCGCTCCTCTCCGCGAAGCCCGCGGTCCACCGCTACCCGGCCGCGATGGCCAAACGGGTGCAGCAGCTCTGCCAGTTCCTCGTCGCGCAGTACGACGGGGACGCCGCCGCGCTGTGGAAGAACGTCCGCACCGGCAAGGAGCTGCTCAGCCGGCTCAACGCCCTGCCCGGCTTCGGCAAGCAGAAGTCGCAGATCTTCCTGGCACTGCTCGGCAAGCAGTACGGGGTGCGGCCGGAGGGCTGGCGCGAGGCGGCGGGGGCGTACGGCGAGGAGGGCTCGCACCGCTCGGTGGCCGACATCACCGGCCCCGAATCACTCACCCTGGTAAGGGAGTTCAAGCAGGAGACGAAGCGCGCCGCGAAGGAGGCCAAGGCCGCCGCCAAGCCGCGCACCACCACCCGCGCGACCGTCGCCGCCCCGACCGGCGCGCGCTGAAAACCGGTTGCCCGGACCGGCTCCGCCGGGTGACGCTCCCGGCATGACCGCAACCACCTCGGCCCGACCGGACGTGTCCGCCCTCTTCGGCCCGGACGGGCGGCTGATCGCCGTCCCCCGCAGGGCAGCCCGCCGGGAGCAGCTGCTGGTCCACCTCGCCGGCACGCTGTTCGAGCCCGACCGTGCCTACACCGAGGCCGAGGTCAACGCCGTACTGCGCACCGTGCACGACGACGCCCCCGCCCTGCGCCGCTACCTCGTCGAGGCGGGCCACCTCGCCCGCCCCAGGGACGGCAGCAGCTACCGGCTGGTCCCCGGGCCCCGCTGAGGCCTTCCCGCCCGGGCGCCGCCGCGGCCGCCGCGCGGACCGCACACGGGGCGGCCGGCTCCCCCGGTACGCGACGCGGGCCCCGGCCGCGACGTGCGACCGGGGTCCGGGGCCCGGGGGCGGAACCTGCCCGTCAGAGCAGAACGGGCTCCCGCTCCTCCTCCGCGCCGGACACGGCTCCGGAGCCGGACGCGGAGCCGGCCGCGGAGCCGGCCG
>NZ_JBEZUT010000345.1:0-9109 GCF_040636595.1 Kitasatospora sp. NPDC036755 | reverse complement strand
CGACGGGCCCGACGGCCGGCTCCGGCCGGGCCGGCGGCGCGGGCGGCGCGGGCGGCGGTTCGACCGGCACCGGCGGCGAGTCCTCCCCGGCGTAGGCGGTGAGCAGCTCCAGGACCGTCACCGACTCCAGCGGCTGCCCGGCCAGCCCGGCCAGCAGCCGGACGGTGTACAGGTTGTACTCGCAGATGATCCGGTGCGCGCCGGCCGAGTCGCGGGCCTCGATCGCCTCGACCAGGTCCGGGTGGCGCTCCCAGCAGACCCCGCCCAGCGAGGGCAGCTTCCGCAGGTAGCGCGCGGCGAACATCCAGGACTGCACCCGCAGCCAGTCCAGGTAGTCGGCGATCCGGCGGTTGCCGAGCAGCCCGCCGACCTCCTGCCAGAACCGGCGGTCGCAGCCCACCATCACGTCCAGGTTCCCGGCCCGGGCGGCCCGCACCGCCGCGTCGGCCCGGCGGTGCAGCGAGGGCAGCCGGCTGAGGTCGGGCAGCGCCCGGCGGTCGGCGTACTGGCGGTGGAAGCTGTCGGTGATCAGGACCCGGGACTCGAAGATCTCCAGGAAGTCGTCCCACCCGAGCTCGGGCACGGTGAAGCCGCGGTGGTGCTCGGCCCGCAGCAGCCCCTGGGCGCCGAGGTCGACCAGGGCCTCACGGGCCGGGGTCGCGGAGACGCCGTACAGCTCGGCGATCTCCTTGACGGTGAAGTTGCGGCCGGCCGCGAGGCGGCCGGCCATCATCTCCTCGCGCAGCGCGCCGGCGATCTGCTCGCGCAGGCTGTTGCGGTGGATGACGGGGCGGGGGGTGTCGCCTGCGCCGTTGTCAGGCATGGGCGCGACCTCCTCGGGCGGCCTACCGTGCCGGCCCTCGTACGGGCCGGCGGGGAACACGACGAGTGCTCATCTTCTCAAACCCGATCGACCCAGGTACGAACCAACCCACCCCGAACGCCGTCCGCCGCGCCCCGGCCCCGCTCCGGCTCAGCGCTGGACCGGCGCCGGAATCCCCAGCAGACGGTCCCGGAGCACCGGGAACTCCGCGCGCGCCTTCGCCACCTCGGCCGGGTCGAACGCGACCGTCAGGACCTCCTCGTCCGGCCCCGCCTCGGCCAGCACCCGGCCCCACGGGTCCACCACGACGCTGTGCCCGGCCTGCTCGATCCCGGCGTGCGTCCCCGCGGTGTTGCAGGCCAGCACGAAGGCCTGCTCCTCCACCGCCCGCGCCCGGGCCAGCAGCGTCCAGTGCTCGCGCCGCTTGGCCGGCCAGGCCGCCGGGACCACCAGCAGCTGCGCGCCGGCGTCCAGCAGCGCCCGGAACAGCTCCGGGAAGCGCAGGTCGTAGCAGGTGGCCAGGCCCAGCGTGCCGAAGTCGGTGGGCGCGGTGACGATCTCCTGCCCGGCGCCCATCACCACCGCCTCACCGCTGTCGAAGCCGAAGCGGTGGATCTTGCGGTACGTGTGCACCAGCTCGCCGTCCGGGGAGAACAGCAGCGAGGTGTTGTAGATCGGCCCGTCCGGATCGCGTTCGACGATCGAACCGGCGTGCAGCCAGACCCCGGCGGCCCGGGCGGCGGCCGACATCACGTCCGAGGTGGGTCCGTCCAGGGTCTCCGCGCCGTCCGACCAGAGGTCGTGGGCGAAGCCGCCGAGCGGCCACAGCTCCGGGAGCACCACCAGGTCGGCGCCCTGCTGCGCCCTGACCAGGGCCGCCGCCCGGGCCCTCCGCTCGGCGGGCGGCTCCGCGTCGGAGACCGCGAGTTGGATCAATGAAGCGCGCACAGTACCACCGTCCACGGCAAGAGACCTACGATCGTCACCCGAAAGCGCTGCCCAGCTGTCACCCGGCAGCGTAACGTGCGGTTAGCGTGTGCGCCCGGAAAGCCGGACCATCCCGGTCGGCCGTGACGGCGGGGCACAGGTGGCAAGGAAGCTGACGGAGGGCCGGAGATTCCCGTGACGGACAACCAGACCGTGCAGGCTTACACCGAGGCGTGGACCCAGACCATCGAGTCCATATCGGAGCTGGTCGCCCCCCTTCCCGAGGGCTCCTGGAACCGGGCCACCGAGTGCCCCGGCTGGTCCGTCCGTGACGTCGTCTCGCACGTGATCGCGGTCGAGTCCGACCTGCTCGGCGACCCGCGCCCGATCCACTCGCTGCCGCGTGACCTCCGTCACGTGACCACCGAGTTCGCCCGCTACGTCGAGCTGCCGGTCGACAAGCGCCGCTGCCACACCGCGCTGGAGATGACCAGCGAGCTGGAGTACACGATCATCCGCCGCTCCCGGGCGCTGCGGAACGCCAAGCAGACGCCGCAGGAGCCGGTGCGCTGGCCGGCCGGGCCGCTGGCCCGGGACGTCCCGTACCACGAGCTGCTGCGGATGCGGGCCTTCGACGTCTGGGTGCACGAGCAGGACCTGCGCCGGGCCCTGGAGGCCCCGGGCAACCTGGACGCCCCGGCCGCCCTGATCACCCGGGACCTGCTGCTGGAGCTGCTGCCCAAGGCCGTCGCCAACAAGGCCGGCGCCCCGGCCGGAACGGCCCTGGTGCTGGACGTGACCGGCCCGGTGGAGTTCCTGCGCACCGTCCGGGTGGACGCCACCGGCCACTGCACCGTGGACGAGTCGATCAGCCTGGCGCCCGACGTCCAGCTGACCATGGACTGGGAGACCTACCTGCGGCTCGCCTGCGGCCGCGGCCGGCCGGGCCCGGTCACCGTCGAGGGCGACCGGGAGCTGGCCGAGCGGGTGCTGGCCAACTTCTCCGTCACCATCTGAGTCCCGGCCCGGACCCGAGCCGGCCCGGGGCCGGACCCCGGGCGGGTCCGGCCCGGGGTCCGGGCTCAGCCCGGCTGCGCCACGACCTTCCGGCGCAGCCGCAGGATCATCGCCGTGCCCAGCGCCAGCGGGACGTACTGCCAGCAGAACGCCCAGCGGAAGGCCGCGGCCGAGTACGAACCGGCGCCGTCCGGGGAGAGCGCGTCCAGCAGCACGCCGATGCCGAACAGGGTGATCATCGTGCCGATGAAGCCGCCCATGTTGACGATCCCGGAGGCGGTGCCGAGCCGCTCCGCGGGGTTGCGGGCGCGCGCGTAGTCGAGGCCGACCAGTGAGGCCGGGCCGTTGCTGCCCATCACCAGGATGATCCCGACCAGCAGCCAGGCCGGCGGGTGGCCGCCGGGCCAGGACAGCACCAGCGCCCAGCCGAGCGCGGTGGCCGCGATGACGCTCAGCACGATCGGCATCCGGGCCCGCGCCGAGGCGGAGAGCAGCCGGCCGAAGACGAAGCCGAAGGTCATGTTGCTGAGCACCAGCAGGGTCAGCAGTCCGCCCGCCCCCGCCCGGGACATGCCCTGGGCCTGCACCAGGTAGGGCAGGCCCCAGAGCAGGCCGAAGGCGTTGCCGGGGAACTGGGTGGTGAAGTGGATCCAGAGGCCGAGCCGGGTGCCCGGCTCCCGCCAGCAGGCGAGCACCTGGCGGCCGACCTTCGACCTCGCCGCCGCGGTCTCCGGCGCCGCCGCGGCCTCCGGGTGAGCGGCCTCCGGGTGAGCGGCCTGCGGGTGGAGCGCGTCCCGGACCGGCGGGTCCTGGCGGGGCGCGTCCTGGAGGAAGAGCGCGACCAGCGCGAACACCCCCACGCCGAGCAGCGCGATCGCGGCGAAGGTGGGCGTCCAGCCCTCGCTGTGCAGTGCCCGGGCAAGCACCACGGTGGTGACCAGGTTGCCGCCCATCCCGGCCAGGCCGGTCAGCTGGGCGACGAACGGGTTCCGGGCCGCCGGGAACCACCGGGCGGCGATCCGCAGCACGCTGATGAAGGTCATCGCGTCGCCGCAGCCGAGCACCGCGCGCGAGGCCAGCGCGGGGCCGAAGGCGGAGCTGAACGCGAAGGCCAGCTGGCCGGCGCTCAGCAGCAGCACGCCGAGCAGCAGCACCCGGCGCGGCCCGAACCGGTCGACCAGCAGGCCGACCGGGATCTGCATGGCCGCGTAGACCAGCACCTGGAGGATCGAGAAGGTGGACAGCGCCGAGGCCCCGATGCCGAAGCGGTCGGCGGCGTCCAGTCCGGCCACGCCGAGGCTGGTGCGGTGGATGACGGCCAGGATGTAGACGCTGACGCCGATGGACCAGGCCAGCCAGGCCGCGCGGCCGCCGGGCGGCACGGGCCCGGGCGGTGGCGCGGGGGCGGCCGGGGGCTCGGCGGTGGATCGGGGAGCGGGGACGGACAGGGACGGGACTGAACGGGCGGGCTCCACGGTCATAGTCCGACCAGATTAGTCATCCCATGATTGGACGCCCAGATCCGGGGCGGGGCCGGGACTCAGCCGGCCAGGGTCCAGGACACCGAGCGGGTCATCCAGCGGTCCCGGAAGGCCTCGTCCCGCACCCAGTCGGTGGTGTCCTTGACGGTCGCCGTCACGGTGGCCGTCCGCCCCGGGGGCAGCTGGAGTCGGGCGGTGTCCAGCGAGGAGCCGTCCTCGGACTGCGGCGGCACCGGGACGCCGTCCACCTTCCACTCCACCTTCAGCTGCCGCGGGCCGTTCAGCGGCAGCGGCCGGACTTCGAGCCGGGGCCGGCCGGAGACCTCGCCCGGCGGCGGCACCGGGGCGTCGGTCGGCCGGACCTTGCGGTACAGCGCCTCGACGATCGCCTCGCGCGAGGGGAGGTTGTACGCGCTGCCCAGGGTGCGCATCACCGAGTCCTGGGTGGGCCGGTAGAGGCCGTTGGCGCTGCGGTACGCGCCGATCACGCCGGCGCCGTCCGGGGACTCGGCGCCCAGCCAGCGCCACCACTTGGTCTGCTTCCTGCGCATGTCGTCGGCGTTGAGGGTGGCGAGGTTCGGGTAGTCCGCGTCCTCCGGGGCGCTGTCGTACTCGTCGCCGAGGTCCCCCACGGTGTGCCCTATCTCGTGCTGGATGATCCGCCCGGCGTCCGGGCTGCCGCCCGCCAGGGTGGTCACCCCGGTGCCGCCGGCCCCGCCGTACTCGGTGGAGTTGGCCAGGGCGATCAGGTACTGCGGTCCGGCGCCGTCCCCCGCGTACCGGGCGGTGGCGGCCTCGTCGGCGCAGAGCAGCCGAGCGGTGCCCTCGCACCAGAAGTGCATGCCGAGCGGGGTGGTGGTCCTGCGGCCGCGGCTCTCGGACTCGGCGATCCCGGAGACCGGGGAGACCACCTCGACCCGCCTGATGTTGAAGAAGCCCTGGTAGGTGCGGAACGGCTCGATGTCCATCAGAGCGTGCCAGGCCCGGTCGGCCTGCTGCCGGAAGAGGTCCTGCTCGCCGGCCGTGTAGCCGTCACCGAGCAGCACCAGGGTGATCCGGTTGGCCGGGTCCCCGGTGCGGCGTATGTCGACGGTGGGGGCGGCCGCGGGTATCCGCTGATCGGCCTGGAGGGCCGTGTGCGGAGGCACCGCGCGGTCGGCCGGGGCCCCCGGGCCGATCACGCCGAACGGCGAGGGGCCGATCAGCTCCAGGGCGCCCGGGAGGGCGGCGGCGGACACCAGCACGAGTGCGGCCAGACTCCGGACGAGACGGCCAGGCTTGCCAGGCGCCATACGGGTGCGTCCTCCGGGTTCCGGTCACCCGGCGTCGCCCGGGTGGTGGAGCGGAGACGTACCCGGGCGGCCGGGACTCCCCTGTCCGGCCGCGAAAAAGTCACCGACCTGGCCGAACGATCCGCACTTTCCGGATCATTCAGGTCATACCAACCACCCGCCCGAACGGCCGCAGAGGCCCGCCGGAGGTGCCCGAAAAGTTTTTTGAATCCACCTGCAACCCCCTGCGGGGATGCGCGTCTATACGGGTGAAGGCACGGAGAGCGAGACCGGCAGAGCCGGGGGGCGCTTCCGCTCAGGAGGAGCGGAGCCGGTCGTCTTCACCCACTCACACCACCAGCACGACCACCCTGGGGACCCACGCCATGCGCATGCCCGTTATCACCCGTTTCGCGAAGAACGACCGCCCGCTCTCCGGCCGCCGCCGCATCGCCACCGTCGCCGCCACCGTCGTCCTCGCCGGCGGCGTCCAGTTCCTCGCCACCGACAGCGCGTGGGCCTGCGGCGACCACCGGACGGGCGGCGCCTACGAGGCCGCGGCCAACGCGACCGGGCTCTCCCCCGACACCGCCATCACCTCGGCCAGGTCCTCGGTGGTCGCGGACGGCAGCTGGAACGAGGTCTCCCTCAAGGTCACCAACAGGGCGGCCGAGGACGCCCACGGCATGGAGCCCTTCCTCGCCCTCGCCACCCCGGGCTCGGGCGCCGCCGCCCGGCTCAAGGACGTCAAGATCCAGTTCAAGGACTACACCGGCGCCTGGAAGAACCTCCAGCTGCGCGACGGCTGCTCCCGCGTCGTCGACGTCACCGGCTCCCAGCGCCAGCGGATGGCCGCCAACAGCTCGACGACCTTCACGTTCCGGTACTCCCTGGCCCCCAGCACCCCGGCCGGCGTGACCACGATCGACATCCTGGCCTCGACGGAGATGGCGGGCTCGCAGGGCCCCGGCGACTCGGGGTTCAAGGCGGTCAAGGTCACCCACCCCCAGGACGGTGCCACGGCCAAGCCGACCACCCCGGCCAAGCCGAAGCCCACCACCCCGGCGAAGCCCACCACGCCCGCCAAGGACACCAAGACCGCCGAGCCCGCCACCGACACCACCAAGGACGCCGCCCCGGCCACCGAGGCCCCCGCGACCCCGACCGCCGCACCGGCCACCACCGCCCCCGCCGGCACCCCCGAACTGGCCCACACCGGCTCCTCCGCCACCAACACCCTCCTCGCCACCGGCTCCGCCGCGCTCCTCGCCCTCGGAGCCGGCGTCCTGATCGCCGTGCGCCGGCTGCGCCACCAGCGCTGACCGACCGCCGACGGGGCCGAGCGGCCCTCGGCCCCGTCGAACGAAGAAATCCTCCGGACCACCCGCAACCCCCGCCGGGGATGCGCGTCCATGCACATGAAGGCACGGAGAACGAGACCGGCAGAGCCGGGGGGCGCCACCGCTCAGGAGGAGCGGCGGAGCCGGTCGCCTTCACCACACTCGTCAGACCATGACCATTGGGGAGTCACGTCATGAGCACGTCCGTTATCAACCGTTTCGCGAAGAACGACCGCACCCGTTCCGGCCGCCGTCGCCTCGCCACCCTCGCCGCCACCGCCGTCCTCGTCGGCGGCGTCCAGTTCCTCGCCACCGACACCGCCTGGGCCTGCGGGGCCCCGGACGACGCCCCGGTCACCGCCCCGGCGAAGCCGTCCGCCGCGGACGAGCAGGACGACTCCCTCGAACTGCACGGCCAGGGCGCCACCGCCGTGTTCTCCAAGGTCCCCTCCGCGATCACCGTCGGCGGCCCCAAGGCGGAGTTCATCCTCAAGGTCACCAACAACACCGGCGCGGACTACCACCGGATCACCCCGGGCATCTCGTTCTTCAACCTCAACGGGAGCACCCCGAGGCCCTCGCAGGTCACCGCCGAGGTCCTGTCGAACGGTCACTGGCAGCGCATCGCCCTGCGCAACGGCTGCGACCCGGCGATCGGCGGCAACGCCCCGTCCGCCGGCGTGCCGCTCGCCAAGGGCCAGACCGTCTCCTTCCGTTTCCGGGTCGGGCTCTCCGCCGACGTGGCCAAGGACGTCGAAGGGCTCCAGATCATCGGCTCGCCGAACCACGGCCGGGGCGGGATCACCGAGGTCGCGGTGATCCACCCGAAGCCGTCCGAGAAGCCGACCACCCCGGCCAAGCCCAAGCCCACCACGCCCGCCAAGGACACCAAGACCGCCGAACCCGCCACCGACACCACCAAGGACGCCGCCCCGGCCACCGAGGCCCCCGCGACCCCGACCGCCGCACCGGCCACCACCGCCCCCGCCGGCACCCCCGAACTGGCCCACACCGGCTCCTCCGCCACCAACACCCTCCTCGCCACCGGCTCCGCCGCGCTCCTCGCCCTCGGAGCCGGCCTCCTGATCGCCGTACGCCGGCTGCGCCACCAGCGCTAGTCGAACGGGCGGCCACAGGAAAGGGGCCCTCCTCCGCACGGCGGTGCGGAGGAGGGCCCCTTCCTCATGCCCTACGGGGCGTCAGCCCCAGGTGATCAGGCGCTTCGGGCGCTCCAGCAGGGCGGCCACGTCGGCCAGCACCTTGGAGCCCAGCTCCCCGTCCACCAGGCGGTGGTCGAAGGAGAGCGCGAGCGTGGTCACCTGACGCGGGACCACCTTGCCCTTGTGCACCCACGGCAGCTCCCGGACCGTGCCGAAGGCCAGGATGGCGGCCTCGCCCGGGTTGAGGATCGGGGTGCCGGTGTCGACGCCGAAGACGCCGACGTTGGTGATGGTGATCGTCCCGCCCTGCATGTCGGCCGGCGAGGTCTTGCCCTGACGGGCGGTGTCGACCAGCTCGCCGAGCGAGGTGGCCAGCCCCGTGAGGGTCTTGGACCCGGCGTCCTTGATGTTCGGGACGATCAGGCCGCGCGGGGTGGCCGCGGCGATGCCGAGGTTCACCTGGCCCTTGAGGACGATCTCCTGGGCCGCCTCGTCCCACTGCGCGTTGATCTCGGGGTGCCGCTTGATCGCGGTGAGCAGCGCCTTGGCGACGATCAGCAGCGGGCTGACCCGGACGTCCCGGCCCAGCTCGCCGCTCTCCTTGAGCCGGCGGACGAACTTCATCGTGCGGGTCACGTCGACCTGCACGAACTCGGTGACGTGCGGGGCGGTGAAGGCCGAGGCCACCATCGCCTGCGCGATCGCCTTGCGGACGCCCTTGATCGGCACCCGGACGTCGCCCGCGGCGGGCACGAGCGCCTGCTGCGCGGCCGGCTCGGCCACGGCGGTCTCGGGCACCGCGGTCGCCGGGGCGGCCTGGGCGGCCGGGGCGGCGGCATGGGCGTGCACGTCCTCGCGGGTGATCACGCCGTCCCGGCCGGTCGGGGTGACCGCGCGCAGGTCGACGCCGAGGTCCTTGGCCAGCTTGCGCACCGGAGGCTTGGCCAACGGACGCTCCCCGCCCGGCAGTTCGGCCACCGGGGCGGGCGCCGCGGCACGAGATCGTGGCTCTGCTCGAACCCCACTATCCGGCGATCGACCAGGCGAGCAGGGTCGGAAGGGTTCTCGTCCGGGAAATGGTCTCGACGAT
>NZ_JBEZUT010000344.1:0-9127 GCF_040636595.1 Kitasatospora sp. NPDC036755 | reverse complement strand
CTGCGGGAGGCCCTCGCTCCGTTCGTCGCCGCCGGCCGCCGCCAGAGCCGCACCGGAAAGTCGTTCCGTCGCACCGCCCTCACCCCGGACCCGGCGCGCAGGCGGCCGGGGCCGCGGGACGGCGCCCGCAGGGCCCGGCCGCGCCCCTCCCCCGGCCCGAGCCGACGCTGGTGACCCGGCCGCTGCGGGAACGCCCGGACCGTCCGCAGACCCCTCCCCCGCCCCGCCCCGCCCCGCGCGACCGGGCACCACGGCCCAGGGACCGCCAGCACACCCCCGCCCCCGGGGCGCGGCCCGGCACCGCGCGGCAGCGGCTGCTCCGGCAGCGGCTGGTGGTCTTCGTCACGGTGACCATCGGGGTGGCCCTCGCCATCGCGGCGGCACAGGGGTGCGAGAACCGGGACAACCAGAGCGTCCGGCCGCCGACCGGCGTGGTCGCCAACGCGGGCTCCGGCGGCGAACAGGCCGCCCCGGGAACCTCCGCGGACGTCGCACCGCAGACCTCGACCGCGCCGCTCCCGGCAGCCGCACGTACCGGGACGGACAGCGGGCTGACGGCCCCCCAAGCGCCCGTGCCCACCGTGGACTGGCCCAACCGCAGCTACCCCGACGGGGCCGGCGGGCCGGCCATCGCCCTGCAGAACGGGCACTCCGTCGGGGCCGGCCCCCAGGTCGCGCTGAGCGCGGTGCTGCCGGCCCGGTACAAGGGCCTGCCCGCCTCGGTGGTCGTCCTGCGGCGGGCGGAGGGCTCCGCCCCGGTCGACCTCGTCCAGCTCTACACCTTCACCGGGGACACCCCGGTCGCCACTGCCTCACGCACTTCGGCGGCGGACCCCCAGGCCACGGCCACCTGGCGGCTGGACGGCAGCACGGTCGTCCGCGAGGAGCGCGCGGCCGCCACCGGCGCCGTCAGCTCCACCCGCTACACCGTCCGCACCGACGGCACCCTCGACGAGTCCTGGCCCGGCGCCACCACCCCGCCCCCCGCCGCCGCCCCCGCCCCACCCACCTCGCCCACCGGCTGACCCCCGGAAGCCGGCCCGGCCGGCTCCCCGCGCAGAGCTGCCCCCGAGGCCACCGCGCCATGAGGCGGCGGATGGCCGCGGCAGAGCCGGTGCGCGCGAGAAGTCGGACCCGCCGACTTCTCGCGCAGGCCGTCCCCGAGGGCGCCGCGCTGTAAGACGGCGGATGACTTCTGAAACGTGGCCTCCCGAGGCCGTGCCGCGGGCCGAAGGACGGTTTCAGCGGAGCGGGCGGGCGCCAGGAGTCGGGCCCGCCGACTTCCCATGGTGCGGGGCCGGCTCCACCGGCGAGGAGACGGCCGAACTGCTGCGCGGGCCGGCTTCTGATGCCTCGCTGGGGGTGTTGGCCGACGGTGAGGGTGGTCGTCTCGGTTGCATCGTGGCGGCGCGGTGACGTGAGAAGTCGACTCGGCCGACTTCTCGGTGCCCAAGGCCGCGCCGAACGCCAGCTGCCGCCGGGCGGCGGGTACCACCCAAGGTCGGCTCGGTCGACTTCCCGTGCTGCGGTGGTACCGGCGAGAGAGCGCGAGAAGCACCTGGCCGGCCGACTTCTCGCTGAGGCCGCGCTGCGGACCTGCGGGCGGCAGGTGGTGCCGGCGAAGCAGCTGCGCGGCAGGGCACCGCGCTGTGTGGCGGCGGATGGGCATGAGGAAGCCAGCACGGGCGAGAAGTCGCCCCGGCCGGCTTCTGAAGCGTGGCCGCCCCCGATGCCGTGCTGCGGGCCGACGGATGGCCTCGGTGGAGCGGGCGTACATCAGAAGTCGGACCCGCCGACTTCTGACGCACGGCTGTCCGCCAGGGCGCCGCGCGATGGGAGGGCGGGCGGCCTCGGTGGAACCAGGTGCGCACGAGAAGTCGGCCCAGCCGACTTCCGATGACGTGGCAGCCCACGCAAGGAGAAGGAGGAGGAATGCGGGGGCCGCAGCGCCAGAAGTCGGGCCCGCCGACTTCTGGTGGGCGAGTGCCGTGCTGCGCGGCGGCGGGTGGCCTCGGTGGAGCGGGCGTGCACCAGAAGTCGACTCGGCCGACTTCTGGTGCACGGGGGGTGGTCCCTGGGGGTGGGTCAGGGGGTGGTGACGGCGTAGAAGGCGACGGCTGCGGCGGCGCCGACGTTGAGGGAGTCGATGCCGTGGGCCATGGGGATGCGGACGGGGTGGTGGGCGGCGGCGATGGCGCGGGGGGTGAGGCCGTCGCCCTCGGCGCCGAGCATGAGGGCGGCCTTGGGAAGGCCGTGCGGGGCGAGGGTGTGGAGGTCGACGGCGCTGTCGGCGGGGGTGAGGGCCAGCAGGGTGAAGCCGGCTTCGCGGACGGTGTCGAGGGCGGCGGGCCACGGGTCCAGGCGGGCGTACGGGACGGCGAAGACCGCGCCCATGGAGACCTTGACGGCACGCCGGTAGAGCGGGTCGGCGCAGTCCGGCGAGAGCAGGACGGCGTCCATGCCGAGGGCGGCGGCACTGCGGAAGATGGCGCCGAGGTTGGTGTGGTCGACCAGGCCCTCCAGCACGGCGACCCGGCGGGCGCCGGCGAGCACCTCGATGGCGTCGGGGAGGGGCTTGCGCTCCATCGAGGCGAGGGCGCCGCGGTGCACGTGGTAGCCGGTGACGGCTTCGGCGAGCGCGGGCTCGACCACGTGGACGGGGGCGTCGGCCTCGGCGATGACGTCGCCCATCACCTCCAGCCACTTGGGGGTGAGCAGCATCGACCGCATCCGGTAGCCGGCGGCGAGGGCGCGGCGGATGACCTTCTCCCCCTCGGCGATGAAGAGGCCCTCGGCGGGTTCGCGGCGGCGGCGCAGCTCGACGTCGGTGAGGCCGGTGTAGTCGGCGAGGCGGGGGTCGGCCGGGTCGGTGATGGTGCGGGGTTCGGACACCCTGCGATCTTGCCAAGCCCGGGCGGGGAAGGCCAAACGGCCGAGGGAGCGGGGTGGTCCCCGGCAGGCCGTAGTGCAAATATGACCGTATGGCCCGAAATCCGGGCCGATCCTGGGCTCCGTCGGCCTCTGGTGCCACTGGCTCCGCCGGCTCCCCCGGTGGGCGCCCACACGGTCGGCCACAGCTGCCGCGCGCGAAGCCGCGGTGGCCGGTGTGGCGCAGGTCGGTGGCGGGGCAGGTGTTCGCGCTCCAGATCCTGGTCGTCCTGCTGCTGGTGGCGGCGGCCGCGGTGGCGCTGGTGGTGCAGTCGCGCAACGACGCCGAGCACGAGGCGCGCAACCGGTCGGTGGCGGTGGCACAGACCTTCGCCGCCTCGCCGGGCATCGTCGACGCGCTGCGCTCCCCCGACCCGACGGCCGTCCTGCAGCCGAGGGCGCAGTCGGCGCGGGTCGCCGCCGGCGTGGACTTCATCGTGGTGCTGAACAACCAGGGCATCCGCTACACCCACCCGGACCCGGCGCGGATCGGCCAGAAGTTCGTCGGCACCTACGAACCCGCGCTGCACGGGCAGGTGGTGACGCAGGAGGTCTCGGGCACGCTGGGCCCGCTGGTGCAGGCGGTCGTCCCGGTGTACGCGCCGGACGGCTCGGTGGCCGGGCTGGTCTCGGCGGGCGTCACGCTGAAGAACGTCAGCAGCGCCAGCGAGCGCCAACTCCCGGTGGTGCTGGGCGCGGCGGCGGCCGCGGTCGGGCTGGCCACGCTCGGGACGGCGCTGATCAGCAGGCGGCTGCGGCGCCAGACGCACGGCCTGGGCCCGGTCGAGATGACCAGGATGTACGAGCATCACGCGGCGGTGCTGCACGCGGTGCGCGAGGGCGTGATGATCGTCGGCGGGGACGGCCTGCTGCTGCTCTGCAACGACGAGGCGCGCCGGCTGCTGGGCCTGCCGCCGGACGCCGAGGGCCGCCCGGTGACCGGGCTGGGCCTGGAACGGGCGCCGCTGGAGCTGTTGACCGCCGAGCACCCGGTGACCGACGAGGTGGTGCTGTCCGGGGAGCGGCTGCTGGCGGTGAACGTCCGGTTGATCGACCAGCCGGGCGGTCCGCCGGGCCGCGTCGCCACGCTGCGCGACTCCACCGAGCTGGCGGCGCTGTCCGGCCGGGCCGAGGGCGCGCAGCGGCGGCTGCGGCTGCTGTACGACGCCGGGGTGACGGTGGGCAGCACGCTGGACGTGACCCGGACGGCGGAGGAGCTGGCGCAGGTCGCGGTGCCGCGGTTCGCGGACTTCGTCACGGTGGACCTGGCGGACCAGGTGCTGACCGGCGAGGAGCCGCCACCGGGCCCCTCGCTGGGGCGGATGCGGCGCACCGCGGTGGCGGGCGTCCGGGACGACGCGCCGTTCTACCCGGTCGGCACGGTGCTGGAGGTGGTGCCCGCGACCCCGCTGGCCGGGACGCTGCACAGCGGCGAGCCGGCCGTCGAGCCGCACCTGACGGCGGCCGGCGGGTGGCGGGAGCAGGACCCGGAGCGGTCGGCGCAGGTACTGGCGTACGGGGTGCACTCGCTGGTGCGGGTGCCGCTGCGGGCGCGCGGGGTGCTGCTGGGGGTGGCCCGGTTCTGGCGGGCGCAGCGGGCGGAGCCGTTCGAGGCGGAGGACCTGGCGCTGGCCGAGGAGCTGGTGGCGCACGCGGCGGTGTGCATCGACAACGCCCGCCGCTACACCCGGGAGCACACCATGGCGGTGACGCTCCAGCACAGCCTGCTGCCGCGCAACCTGCCGGAGCAGACCGCGCTGGACGTGGCGCACCGCTACCTGCCGGCGCAGGCCGGGGTGGGCGGGGACTGGTTCGACGTGATCCCGCTGCCGGGCGCGCGGGTGGCGCTGGTGGTCGGGGACGTGGTGGGGCACGGGCTGCACGCGGCGGCGACGATGGGCCGGCTGCGCACGGCGATCCACAACTTCTCGACCCTGGACCTGCCGCCGGACGAGCTGCTGGGGCACCTGGACGAGCTGGTGAACCGGATCGACCAGGACGAGGCGGCGGGCGGTGAGCGCGCGGAGCTGGCCGGGGCGACCTGCCTGTACGCGATCTACGACCCGGTGTCGCGCCGCTGCACGCTGGCCAGCGCCGGGCACCCGCCACCGGCCGTGGTGGACCCGCAGGGCCGGGTGGTGTTCCCGGAGTTGCCGACCGGGCCGCCGCTGGGGCTGGCGGTGCTGCCGTTCGAGACCGTCGAACTGGAGCTGGCCGAGGGCAGCCGGCTGGTGCTGTACACGGACGGGCTGGTGGAGGACCGGCAGCGGGACATCGACGAGGGGCTGGCGCTGCTGCGGGCGGCGCTGACCGGGCCGCCGCGCACGCCCGAACAGACCTGTGCGGACGTGCTCGGGGCGATGCTGCCGCAGCACCCGCAGGACGACATCGCGCTGCTGGTGGCGCGGACCAGGGTGCTGGCGCCGGACCGGGTGGCGCAGTGGGAGGTGCCCTCGGACCCGGCGGCGGTGGGCGAGGTGCGGGCCGCGGTGGCGGAGCGGCTGACGGCCTGGGGGCTGGAGGACGCCGCGTTCGTCACCGAGCTGATCCTGAGCGAGCTGGTGACCAACGCGATCCGGTACGGCTCCGGGCCGATCCGGGTGCGGCTGCTGCGGGACCGCTCGCTGATCTGCGAGGTGTCGGACGGCAGCAGCACCTCGCCGCACCTGCGGTACGCGGCGACGGAAGACGAGGGCGGGCGCGGGCTGTTCCTGGTCGCGCAGTTCGCGGACCGCTGGGGGACGCGCTACACCGCGACCGGGAAGGTCATCTGGACGGAGCAACCGCTGGAGTAGGAAGTCGGCCGGGCCGACTTCCCACTCCGGGCGGTCCGGGGCCTACGGCCGGAAGGCCTCGGCGAGCACGTTGACGACGTCGCCGACGACGATGACCGCCGGGGGCTTGACGCCCTCGGCCTCGACCACCGCGGCGACGGTGCCGAGGGTGGCGTCCACCCGGCGCTGGGCGGCGGTGGTGCCCTCCTGGACGATCGCGACCGGGGTGTCCGCCGACCGGCCGTACTCGACCAGCCGGGCGGCGATCGCGCCGATCTTGTCCACCGCCATCAGCAGCACCAGGGTGCCGCTCATCCGCGCGGCGGCCTCCCAGTTGGTGAGCGAGCGCTCGTCGTCCGGGCCGACGTGGCCGGAGATCACGGTGAACTCGTGGGTCAGCCCGCGGTGGGTGACCGGGACGCCGGCCGCGGCGGGGACGCTGATCGAGCTGGAGATCCCGGGCACCACGGTGACCGGCAGCCCGGCCTCCGCGCAGGCCAGCAGCTCCTCGCCGCCGCGGCCGAAGACGTACGGGTCGCCGCCCTTGAGCCGGACCACGAACTTGCCGGCCTTGGCGTGCTCCACCAGGGTCCGGTTGATCGCCTCCTGGGCCATGAAACGGCCGTACGGGATCTTGGAGGCGTCGATCACCTCGACGTGCTCGGGCAGTTCGGCGAGCAGCTCGCGCGGGGCGAGGCGGTCGGTGACGACCACGTCGGCGTCGGCGAGCAGCCGGCGGCCGCGCACGGTGATCAGGTCCGGGTCGCCGGGGCCGCCGCCGACCAGGGCCACGCCGGCGCCGTGCGAGCGGAACTGGCGGGCGGCCAGCGAGCCGTCCCGCAGGCCGTCCACGATGGCGTCGCGCAGGGCGGCGGAGTGACGCGGGTCGCCGGTGAGGACGGCGACGGTGGCGCCCGCGTCGCGGCCGCTGGCCGGGGTCCAGGCGGTGGCCGCGGCGGCGTCGTCGCTGCGGGAGCAGAACACCCGCTCGCGCTCGGCCTCGGCGCTGACCGCCGCGTTGACGGCCGGGTCGTCGGTGGCGACCAGGGCGTACCAGGTGTCGGCCAGGTCACCGTCCCGGTACGGGCGGGCGTGCCAGGTGAGCTCGCTGGCGTCGGCCATGGCCTGGACGGCCGGGGTGGTGGCCGGCGATATCAGGTGCAGGTCGGCGCCGGAGGCGATCAGGGCGGGCAGCCGCCGCTGGGCGACCTGTCCGCCGCCGACCACGACGACGCGGCGGCCGGCCAGCAGCAGGCCCACCGGGTAGGGGGTACGGCCCTCGGTGCTCGGGTGCGGGGTGGGCGCGGTCATCGGCGGTGCTCCTGATCGGGGATGAGGGTGGGGGGACGGTACGGCACGACGCCGCTCCGCGGTCCGGCGCGCCCTCGGGCCGGACCGCGGAGCGGTGACGGGATGCGTCAGGCCTTCTCGGTGACCCCGGCGGAGTCGAAGGTGGCTACATCGTGCATCGCCCGGGCCGCGCTCTGCACCAGCGGCAGGGCCAGCAGGGCACCGGTGCCCTCGCCGAGCCGCAGGTCCAGGTCGATCAGCGGGCGCAGACCGAGCTTCGCCAGCGCGGCCTGGTGGCCCGGCTCGGCGGAGCGGTGACCGGCGATGCAGGCGGCCAGCACCTCGGGGGCGATGGCCTTGGCGGCCAGCGCGGCCGAGCCGGCGATGACACCGTCCAGGACGACCGGGGTGCGCAGCGAGGCGGCGCCCAGCAGGAAGCCGGCCAGGGCGGCGTGCTCCAGGCCGCCGACGGCGGCGAGGACGCCGACCGGGTCGCTCGGGTCGGGCTGGTGCAGGGCCAGCGCGGCGCGGATGACCTCGACCTTGCGGGCGTGGGTCTCGTCGTCGATGCCGGTGCCGCGGCCGGTGACCTCAGCCGGGTCGAGGCCGGTGAACACCGAGATCAGGGCGGCCGAGGCGGTGGTGTTGGCGATCCCCATGTCACCGGTGACCAGCGCCTTGTTGCCCGCCGCGACCAGGTCGCGGGCGGTCTCGATGCCGACCTCGATGGCCTTCAGGGCCTCCTCGCGGGTCATCGCCGGGCCCTGGGTCATGTCGGCGGTGCCGGGACGGACCTTGCGCGGCAGCAGACCGGTGGCGCGGCCCTGCTGGACGGCCTCCGGCAGTTCGGCGGCCACGCCGACGTCGACCACGCAGACCTCGGTGCCGATCTGCTTGGCGAAGGAGTTGATCACCGCTCCCCCGGCCAGGAAGTTGGCGACCATCTGGGCGGTCACCTCCTGCGGCCAGGGGCTGACGCCCTGGGCGTGCACGCCGTGGTCACCGGCGAAGATCGCCACGCAGGCGGGCTCCGGGATCGGCGGCGGGCACTTGCGGGACAGGCCGCACAGCTGGGCCGAGATGATCTCCAGCATGCCGAGCGAGCCGGCCGGCTTGGTCATCCGCTTCTGCCGGTCCCAGGCCTCGCCGAGCGCCTTCGCGTCCAGCGGGCGGATGCCGCGCAGGGTCTCGGCGAGCAGGCTCTGCGGCTCCTCGCCGGGCAGCGCGCGATTGCCGTACTGCTCCTCGTGGACGACCCAGGCCAGCGGCCGCTTCTTGGCCCAGCCCTGCTGCTCCAGCTCGGGCTCGTCCGGGAACTCGTCGACGAAGCCGACGCACAGGTAGGCGACGACCTCCAGGTGCTCGGGCAGGCCGAGCTCGCGGACCAGCTCCTCGTCGTCGAAGAAGCTCACCCAGCCGACGCCCAGGCCCTCGGCGCGGGCGGCCAGCCAGAGGTTCTCGACGGCCAGGGCGGCCGAGTACGGGGCCATCTGCGGCTGGGTGTGCCGGCCCAGGGTGTGCCGGCCGCCGCGGGTGCGGTCGGCCGTCACCACGATGTTGACCGGGGTGTCGAGGATGGCCTCGATCTTGATTTCCTTGAACTGCTTGGCCCGGCCCTTGGGCAGCGAGTCCGCGTACGCCTCGCGCTGGCGCTCGGCCAGGGCGTGCATCCGCCTGCGGGTCTTCGCCGAGCGGATCACCACGAAGTCCCACGGCTGCGAGTAGCCGACGCTGGGCGCGGTGTGGGCGGCCTCCAGGACGCGGATCAGCACCTCGTGCGGGATCGGGTCCGGGCGGAAACCGTTGCGCACGTCGCGGCGCTCGCGGATCACCTGGTGGACGGCCTCGCGGCCGGCCTCGTCGTAGCCGGGGGCGGCCGGGCCGCGCGGCTCGGCGGGCTCCTCGGGCTGCTGCTCCGGCTGCTCCGGCTGCTCCGGCGACTCGTCGGCGGCGGGCTGCTCGGCGGGGGCCTCGGCCTCGGCGACGGGCTGCTCGACGGCGGCCTCGGGCTGCTCGGTCCCGGACTGCTCGACCTGCTCGGCCACCCCGACCAGTGACTTCCCCGACAGCGGAGGCACCTGGGTCGGGGGCACCCGAAACGGGGGCACCTGGAACGGGAGCACCTCAGGCGGAAG
>NZ_JBEZUT010000343.1:0-9137 GCF_040636595.1 Kitasatospora sp. NPDC036755 | reverse complement strand
GGGCCCGCTCCAGGTGGCCCGCGCCCACCACGAGGTCACCGGCGAGCCCGGTCTCCTGCTCGCCGCCGTCACCGAGCGGCTGGCGGCCTCGCGGGAGGTCGCCGAAGCGGCGCAGGCGGCCGCGGACCTGGGCGCGGCCGCCGCCGGGCTGCTCCCGGAGCTGCTCGCCGCGGTCGGCGACGACCCCGAGCCGACCGCCCCTCAGCTGGACGCCGCCATCGCGACGGCCCGGGCGTTCTGGCAGGTCGACGGCGACGCGGAGGAGGCCGTCCGGATCCTGTCCTCCGTGCTCGACCGCATCGCCGGGGGCCGGTCGTGGAACCGCTGGCCGGCGGTCCGCGCCCTGCGCGCCGCGGCCTCCCTCGGGGCGGCCGGCCAGGACCTCGTCCCCCGGCTGGAGGCGCTGCTCGCCGAGGCGGCGCACGCCGCCGGCGCCGCCCGCGCCCTGCTCGACATCGTCGACCCGGACACCCTCGACGTCGACCGCCTCGCGGCGGCCGCGCTCCACTCGGTCGTCACGGGCGCCGACGTCACGGGCGGCTGCGAGGCCCTGCACGCGCTGGGCGCCGCCGCCCGGGACGCCGACCTGGGCCGGTACGTCGGCGACCTCGTCGAGGGCGACCGGCGGATCGTCACCTCCGGCCTCCCGTACGAGATCATCGGCGAGGACGAGCGCCTGCGCGCCCTCCTGGCCGAGCTGTACTGAACCCCGCCGGAACCGGCCGGGTCGGTTCCGCCTAGGCTGGCCGGAGCCGAATGTCAGTGCCAGGCCGTAGCTTCGGAGGTGTCGGCGGGCCGGTCCCGAACCGGCCTCCCATCTCCGCTGCCCGAAAGGGGACTCCGCCGTGTCCGTCGCCGTCGAAGAGCAGGTCACGTACCTCGAACTGTCCGAGGACGAGGGGAGCGCGCACAAGTTCTACGAAGTGCGGCTCGCCGGCCAGGTGGTGACCGTGCGGTACGGGCGGATAGGCGAGCCCGGCCAGAGCAAGTCGACGACGTTCCCGAGCCCCGAGAAGGCGGCCGCCTCGGCGGCCAAGAAGATCGGCGAGAAGGTCCGCAAGGGCTACGCCCCGGCCGTCCAGGGCGTGCGCCAGCGCCGGGCGGTGACCAGGCGGGAGATCGTCAGCAGCCGTTCGACGGCCCGCCAGGCGCCGCTGCTGTGGCGCTTCCGCTCCGGCTCGCCCGCCTTCGGGATCTTCGTCGGCGAGGAGCACGCCTGGGTCGGCAACGAGCGCGGCGACGTCTACACCCTCACCCACGACGGCGAGGTGACGGGCCGCTACGGCCTGCCGGACGGCGTCAAGTGCATCGTCGCGGACGACTGGTGGATCTACGCCGGCTGCGACGACGGCAAGGTGTACGACCTGGGCGGCAAGATCCCGCGGGTCGCGTACGAGATCGCCCAGGACGTGGACATCTTCTGGCTCGACATCCACGACGGCGTGCTCGGCGTCGCCGACGAGCGCGGCGGCCTGACCACGGTCGACCACGAGGACGAGTTCCAGTGGCGCCGTCAGGGCGAGGGCCGGTCCGGCTGGATGGTGCGCTGCGACGCCGACGGCGTCTACCACGGCCACTCGCGCGGCGTCGCCCGCTACGACAACCGCAGCGGTGACCAGCGCTGGTACACCCCCACCCGGGGCGGGGTGCTGTTCGGCTGGCAGGAGGCCGACGAGGTGTTCGCCGGCACCGGGCAGGGCTGGGTGCACCGGCTGCGCAAGTCGGACGGCTCCGAGGTGGCCGCCTACCGCTGCGACGCCGCCGTGTTCTCCTGCGCGGCCTCCCCGGACGGCGAGTACGTCTTCGCCGGGGACAACCACTCCTCGGTGTACTGCTTCGCCGCCGACGGCACCCGGCTGTGGAAGCTCGCGACCGGCTGCGGCTCGGCGTACAGCATGCAGTACCGTGACGGCCGGCTCTACCTGGTGACCACGGACGGCTCGCTGGCCTGCCTCGACGCCGGCGAGCAGGCGGTGCGGGCGGCCGAGGCCGGCACGCTGCCGAAGACGGCCGAGGTCAAGGGCGCGGGCTGGGAGCCGGTGCTGGCCGGCACCGGGGTGGAGACGGTCTCGGTGGCCACCGCCCGGACGGGCACCGAGGTGGAGGTCGAGTGCGTCCAGGACGGCGCCCGGGTGCGGGTGCGGGTGCTCACGCCGGGCTACGACTCCTCGTGGCGGGTGCAGTTCCCCAAGGACATCCGGGTGCCCGGCGCCCGCTACCTGGTCGCCGAGGTGCGGGAGTCGGCCTCGGGCGGCTTCTACCGGGCGCGCGGCGAGATCAAGCGACTGCTCTGACCGGGGCGCGGGCGGCCGCCGTACGGGGCGGCCGCCCGGGGACGCCGGTCAGGCCAGGCGCAGCACCAGCTTGCCGGTGTTCTCGCCCCGGAAGAGCATCCCGAGGGCCTCCGGGAAGTCGTCCACGGTGCCCTCCACCACCTGCTCCTTGACCTTGATCCGGCCCTCCGCGATCCAGCCGGCCAGCTCGGCGGCCGCCGCCGGGAACCGGCGGGCGTAGTCGAACACCACGAAGCCCTCCATCCGGGCCCGGCGCACCAGCAGGGACAGGTAGTTGGACGGGCCCTGCACGGCGCCCTCGTTGTTGTACTGGCTGATCGCGCCGCAGACGACGACCCGGGCGTGCATCGCCAGGCGGGTCAGCGCGGCGTCCAGGACGGGCCCGCCGACGTTGTCGAAGTAGACGTCGACGCCGTCCGGGGCGTGGGTGCGCAGCGCCTTGCGGACGTCCTCCGCGCGGTAGTCGATCGCGGCGTCGAAGCCGAGCTCCCCGGTGAGCAGCGCGCACTTGTCGGGGCCGCCCGCGATGCCGACCACCCGGCAGCCCTTGACCTTGGCGATCTGCCCGACCATGGTGCCGACCGCCCCGGCGGCGCCGGAGACGACGACGGTCTCGCCCTCCTGGAGCGCCCCGACGTCCAGCAGTCCGAAGTACGCCGTCATCCCGGGCATTCCGAGGGCGCCCAGGTACGTCGACAGCGGCGCGAGCGCGGGGTCGACGGTGAGCGCGCCCTTCCCGTCCGACACCGCGTACTCCTGCACCCCGAAGGCCCCGACCACATGGTCCCCGACCCGGAACCCCGGGTGCTTCGACGCGACGACCTCCACCACCGAGCCCGCCCGCATCACCTCGCCGAGCCCCACCGGCGGCAGGTACGACGGCCGGTCGTCCAGCCAGCCCCGCATCGCCGGATCCAGCGACACGTACCGGGTCCGCCCGAGGAACTCCCCGTCCCCCGGCTCCGCCACCGGCTCCTCCCCGTGCGCCCAGTCCTCCGGTCGCACCTCCCCGACGGGCCGACGGGCGAGGCGGATCTGACGGTTGACTCCGGTCATGAGGTCTCCTGGGGGCTCGGGCCGTCTGGCGGCGGGCCCCGATTCTAAGCAAGCGCTTATTCATATGACTAGAGATTGTCCGGATTCGGCGGGTAGGCCCAGTGGCGCGTGCCCATGCGGGGGCGATGCGCCGGTAGCCTTTTCGCCGGGCAGCCCCTGAGCGCGGAGACCGCGCCGGACAGGAGGGCAGTACGTGAGCGCGGCACACATCGGCCCGGGAGACTGCAGTCGCGTGCCGAACCTGGAGCAGGCCCTCAAGTATGCGATTCAACACATTGCGGGTGAACGCGCCGAGATCGTCGAGGGAGTCATCACCCCCGCGTCGCCTTCCTGGGAGCACGAGAACACCGTTGACCTGATCCGCTTGCAGATCGGACCCCGCCAGCGGGAGCTCGGACTGCGGTCGGGCTCGGGCAATCTCGACCTTCCGGGTACCGAGAACTATTACATCCCCGATCTGGCCCTGGTTCCGGTCGAACTGGCCGTGAACAATCCTGGTGCGCTGCTCCCTGATCAGACCGTCCTCGTGGTCGAGGTCACCTCTCCGTCGAACGCCGAGACCGACCGGACCGTCAAGCGCCGGCGCTACGCCCAGTTCGGTGCGCCGCTCTACCTCCTGGTGGACCGTCAGGAGCAGGCGTGCACCCTGTTCTCCCGGCCGGGGGCGCTCGGCTACACCCGGGCCGAGGGGCCGCACCCGTTCGGCGTGCCGGTGCGGCTGCCCGAGCCGTTCGAACTCGACCTCGACACAAGCGAGTTCTGAAGGCGACAGGGGCCCGCGGCCCCCGACCGCTCAGTCCTGTCCGGGCTTCCAGCCGAGGGCGGGGCCGAGGCGGGTGGCCAGGTCGGTGAGGATCTGTACGTAGTCCTCGTGTCCGAAGGTGAACGGCAGGGCGAAGGCGACCTCGTCGACCTCGCGGTACCCGGCGTGGGCGTGCAGTCGTTCGACGAGCTCCTCGGTCGTCCCGACCAGGTCGGGGGCGAACAGCAGTCGGGCAGGCCCCTGCGGGGCGAGGGTGCGCGGGGTGCGGGCGAGGGCGTAGGCCCGGTACCTGGCGCGCTGCTCGGGGGTGGCGCTGTCGGTGGGGATGACCACCAGGCCCTGGGAGACCCGGGCGCGGGCGCCGTCGGGGTGGCGCTCGCGGAAGGCGCGGATCTGGGCGGCCTGGATGGCGGCGAAGTCGAACGGCCCCTGCCCGTCCTCGGGCTTCACGACGCTGCTGGTGAGCAGGTTGATCCCGTGCTCGCCGACCCAGCGGGCCGAGCGCAGGCTGCCGGCGCCGTACCAGAGCCGGGAGGCCAGGCCGGGGGAGTGCGGCTGGACGCGGCGGGAGTACGTCTCGATGCCCTCGGTGCCGGCGAAGTCGGAGGCGTCCTCGCCGCGGACCAGGGCGAGCAGCCGTTCGGCGCGCCGAGGGCCGAAGTCCTCGTGCTCGCCGGTGTCGGGGTGGAGTGCGCCGCGCACGTGCTCGTAGTGGGTGGGCGGGCCGACGCTGAATCCGGGGTTGAGCCGGCCGCCGGACAGCACGTCCACGGTGGCCAGGTCCTCGGCGAGCCGCAGCGGGTTCTCCCAGCCGAGCGGGGTGACGGCGGTGCCGAGCTGGATGCGGCTGGTGCGCTGGGTGGCGGCGGCGAGCACGGCGAGCGGGGAGGAGATGCCGTACTGGAGGTGGCGGTGGCGCAGCCAGGCGCTGTCGAAGCCGAGCTGCTCGCCGAGGGTGATCAGGTCGAGGGTGGACTCGTGGCCCCGGCGGGGGTCGGCCTCGTCGAAGAGGCCGATGGTCAGGAAGCCGAGTTTCCGCAGCGGGCGAGGGGCCTGCGACATGGTGGGCTCCGCATGGTGAGGGGGTGGCCGGGAGGGGGTGACTCCCGGACGGGGTGCGTTCCGGGTGCGATGGGGCTCCGGGCGTGACGCGTTCCGAACGGGGTGCGTTCCGAACGTAAGCAGCCGCCGTGCCGCGGGACAAGATCGACGCGCGATCCGGACACGGGCCCGCAACGGCCCGTAACGGGGCGCAACGCGGCGACACGTGCGGCGGCGGCCCGCACCCCGCCGAGGGGGTGGGGGCCGCCGCCGTGCGGTGGCCGTCAGCAGCTGCGCAGCTCCGGGCTCTGGTTGCGGATCTGGTTGTGCGGCGAGGTGAACTCCCGGTACGCCGCGCCGTCCTCCGTGCCGGGGCGGAAGGCGCCGACCCGGTGGCAGTTGACGAAGGCGAGCTTCACCCCGAAGTGGTTCTCCAGGCTGCCCCGGATCGCGTTGCTGGCGAGCGCGCGCAGCAGCTGGGCGCGCTGCTCGTCGCTGGGCGTGGTGTTGTCGGTGGTGAACTCCCGCTCACCGGTGGCGAGTTCGGTGCTGAGCCCGGCGACGACCTGGTAGGCGTACGGGAGCGAGGCGCGGACGGTGTCGAGGAAGTCGGCCTCGTCGACGCGGCCCTCCTGGGCCTGGGCGAGGAGGGCGGGGGAGACGTCGAGCGACATGGGTGTCCTCTTTCGGGGGCGTGTCGGGGCGTGTCGGGGCGTTCCGGGGGGCGTGCCGGGGTGTGTCGAGGCACGCCCGACCGCGCCCGGGCATGGCGGGCAGCGGTCGGCCGCAACGGTTGTCGAAGATGAAAACCATTGCAAGGAAGACTCTCCCGGTCCCCCTGACGCCCTGTCAAGCACCCCGCCCGGGAGGGCCGGCGGCGGGCTGCGGCACCGGACGGCCGACCTTGATCACGAACACCGCGATCGCCACCGCCAGCGCCGTGAACACCAGGCCCATCTGGAAGGCGCTGCCGATGCCGTGCACCAGCACCTGCGAGGAGTACGGGGCCGGGAGCCGCCCGGTCGCCCGGAACTGGGCGGCCTGCTGCGGGGTGGCCTGCCGGAGGAAGGCCGCGGCCTGCTGCCGGGCCTCGTTGCCGCTCGCCGTGCCGTACACGGTGACGAGGATCGACAGGCCGAGCGAGCCGCCGATCTGCTGGGTGGTGTTGAGCATGCCGGTGGCCGCGCCGGTCTCGCGCGGGGAGACCCGGGAGACGACGGTGAGGGTGGCGGGGACGAAGATCGAACCCATGCCGAAGCCGAACATCATCGTCGGCCCCAGGACGCCGCCGACGTAGCTGGTGCCGAGGTCGATCCTGGTCGCCCAGATCACCCCGCCCAGCACCAGCAGCGAGCCGGTCACCAGGAAGGGTTTCGGCCCGAAGCGCAGCTGGTTGCGGGCGGCGAACTGGGCGGCGGCGACGATGGCCACGCTGATCGGCAGGAACGCGAAGCCGGCCCGCAACGGGCTGAAGCCCAGGATCTCCTGCACGAACAGGGTGATGAAGAAGAAGATGCTGAACATCGTCGCGGCCACGCAGAGCAGCAGCCCGTACGCGCCGGAGCGGTTGCGGTCGCGGAACAGGCGCAGCGGGGTGATCGGCTGCGGCACCCGACGCTCGTTGACCAGGAAGGCGGCGATCAGCGCGACGGCGAGGCTGAACGAGGTCAGCGTCACGGCGTCCGTCCAGCCGTGGTCGGAGGCGCGGATGAAGCCGTACACCAGGGAGACCATGCCGGTGGTGGCGGTGAAGGCGCCGAGCAGGTCGAAGCGGCCGGGGTGGCGTTCGGACTCGTTGATGTAGAGCGGCGCCAGCAGGGCGATCGCGATGCCGATCGGCACATTGACGAAGAGCACCCAGCGCCAGGACAGCCAGGAGGTGAGCATGCCGCCGAGCAGCAGCCCGATCGCGCCGCCGGCCCCGGCGACGGCGGAGTAGACGCCGAAGGCCCGGTTGCGCTCCTGGCCCTCCTTGAAGTTGGTGGCGATCAGCGCCAGCGCGGTCGGCGAGGCGATGGCCCCGCCCACGCCCTGGAGCGCCCGGGCGGCCAGCAGCCAGCCGGAGGACTGGGCGACGCCGCCGAGCAGCGAGGCCAGGGCGAACAGCAGCACGCCGACAACGAACACCCGCCGCCGCCCCAGGATGTCGCCGGCCCGTCCGCCGAGCAGCAGCAGCCCGCCGAAGGTGAGGGTGTAGGCGTTGATGACCCAGGACAGGTCGGTGGTGTTGAACCTCAGCGCCTGCTGGATGTGCGGCAGCGCGATGTTCACGATCGTGATGTCCAGGACGACCATGAGTTGTGTCGCCGCGATGACGGTGAGTGCTACCCCCGGGTGCTGGCCCCGACGTGCGGTCGCGGGCGAAGCCTCGGCCAGGGCGCGCGAGGTGGCCATGGCAGGTCCCCCAATGGGTGAGGGGTCAGGAGCGGGTAGGGGAGACGGATTCATTCACCACTACCGACGGTATCCCCGGGACATAGGGAACACAATCGTTCATTACGTCCACAGCGGAGACGCGCCTGCTCGTTCCCGGGCCCGGGCCTCCGAGGGCCTCCTCCCCGTGCCGGGCGGTAGGTGTTCCAGGGGCCGCCCCTGCCCGACGCGGTCACCCCGCCCCGGCGGCGGGGCGGGGCGGCGCGGGCCCGGTCAGAGGGCGAGGATCCGCAGGGTGGAATTGACGGCGAGGTAGAAGGTGTGGGCGTCGGGGCCGAGGGCCAGGGCGGTCACCCAGGCGAGGCCGGTGATCTCCTCGCCGGGGACGAGGGCGCCGGTCGCGGTGTCCAGGGCGAGGACCGAGGCCTTGCCGTCGGAGCTGGTGAGGTCCTGCTGGAGCATGTACAGCCGGGAGCCGTCCGCGGCCACCGAGGGGTTCTGCAGCCACTGGCCCGGGGCGATGTCGAGGGTGGCGAGGGTGTCGGTGGCGAGGTCGACGGCGTATCCGGTGCCGTTGTTCCCCACGCCGTAGAGGCGGGTGCCGTCCGGGGAGAGGGCCAGGCTCGGGACGGCGCCGATCGGGGCGGGGGTGGTTCCCGCGACGGTCGGGGTCCCGGTGCCGGTGTCCAGCCGGACCAGGTTCTCGTCGGTGGCGGTGTACGCGGTGTCACCGTTCGGAGCCGTGACGATCGAGCCGAGGTAGCGGCCGGGTACCGGCACGGCGGCGGTGAAGGCCTGCTGCTGCGGGGAGAAGGACAGGACCCGGGCGCCCGGTTCGGCCGGGCGGTGGTAGCGGGCCGGTCCGTCCTGGCCGACGTAGACGGTGGCGCCGTCCGGGCCGACCGCCAGCGAGGTGAGGGCCCCGGGGAGGGTGCCGTCGGGTCGTGGCTGGTCCGGTGCCGCCATGCTGGAGACGACGGTGCCGGTGGCCGTGTCGATGGTGCCCAGGACGGACAGCGGTGCCTTGCGGGCGGTCGAGAACAGCACGTGGACGCGTGAGCCGTCCGGACTGACGGCCAGCGGCCCCGGACCGGCCCCGAACCCGGTGGACAGAGTCACCACCGCGGTGACCGCGCCGCTCTGGGTGTCGACCACCTTCACCTTCGCGCCGTTGGTGGTGTCCTTCACCGCGACGTAGGCCCTGCGCCCGTCCGGGCTGACGGCCACCGAGGCGGGTGAAGAGTCCAGTTCGACGGTCTGCGGGACGCCCGCCACCGGTCCGCCGGACGTGCCGCCGGACATGCTGCCGGACGTGCCGCTGGACGTGCCGCTGGACGTGCCGCCGACGGCGCCGGCGGTGCCGGTCCCGGTGAGCAGCAGCGCCCCCGCCACCGCCAGGGAGCCCAGCCAACGGGCCGTCGAGACAAGCGGGTTCATGGAATCCTCCCCTTCGTGCACCGCGGGTCCCCGCGGTGGAAGGACGACGCTACGGGAGGAACCCGGTCCGCGGTACGGCCTCACCCGGGAGGTGCGGGCCGCCGGGGGAGCGGCGGGCGGCCAGGAGGTCGCCGGGGCCGGAGGCGGTCCGCGACGGCCGGACCTCGGCGCAG
>NZ_JBEZUT010000342.1:0-9143 GCF_040636595.1 Kitasatospora sp. NPDC036755 | reverse complement strand
CCCACGCACATGGTGGCCAGACCACGCCGGGCGCCGGTACGGCGCATCCGGTGCAGCAGGGTGGTGAGGATGCGGGCGGCCTTGGTGGCGGGCGCACCGGTCGCCGGCGGGGTCGTCGCGGTGTCGGACGACGCGGCGTCGTCGTTGCAGGCGGTCAGGGTGAGCGCGCCGACAGCGGCCAGCGAGGCCAGGGTCAGGGCGTGGCGACTGCTGCGGATGGGCTTCACGTGATGTCCCCCGTGGTTGCGGACCCCCGGTGTCGGTGGTCCTCCTGAGGGGACGTTCATAGCGCGGCGCGAACGTCCGGGGCCACGGATTCGGCGTCGCCCTGACGTTGTCGTGACGAGTCCCTCGCGCGGCTGTGACAAGGGATATCGAGTCGTGATCAACCAGCGGGCCGGGGGCGGCGAGACGCGCTCCGTCGGGTGGTGCGGGGGCTGTGCGGCACCGGTGCGGGCGGGGTGAGGGGCCCGTGGGGGAGCGGTGACCGGTCGTCCGCGATCCTCCCGACGGGCCCCGGGACGGGCCCCGGGACGGGCCCCCGGATGGGCCCCGGGACGGGCCTCGGGACGGCGTCAGGACACCGCGGCGAGCACCAGCTCGTTGTAGGTGGCGGCGGTGGTGAAGCCCAGCCGCTCGTAGAGCCGGACGGCCGGGGCGTTGTCGGTGCGGACGTTCAGGCCCAGGTGGTCGGTGGTGGCGGCCAGGCGGTGGCAGAGCGCGGTGACGCAGGACCGGGCGAGACCGCGGCCGCGGGCGTCGGGGTGGGTGGTGACGTTGCCCAGCACGGCGACCCGCTGGGCGGGGGAGTGCACGTGCACCCCGGCGACGGCCAGCAACCGGCCGCCCGCGCGGACCCCGACGTAGCCGCCGCCGGCCAGCATCCGGGGGTCGAACCAGGAATCCGGGTACGACTCGGCCAGCAGGGCGCGGACGTCGTCGGCGTCACCGGGCCCCAACGGCAGGGCTCCGTGGGCGGTCCCGGCCGGGAGCTCCGCCGTGAGGAGCATCCGCAGCAGCGGGGTCCGGCGCTCGACCGCGTAGTCGGGCGCGAGGGCCCGCTCGGCGCCCTCCGGCAGCCCGGCCACGAGACGGCGCGGGAGGAAGGGGCGGAGGTCGCGCAGCAGAGCCTCCATCGCCGGCACTCCGGCGGGCCGGGCGAAGGCCTGCAGGACGGGGGTGTCCCCGCCGCTGTAGAGCAGCGCGACCGGCCCGTCCCCGGAGTCCGGGGAGGTGGTGTACCAGGTGGTGTTGGGCCAGAGGACGTCGTCCAGGTCGCCGAGCTCGAAGAGGTGCAGCGCGGGGTCGGTGCGGAACCGGGCGGCGAGCCCGGCGCGGTCGTGCAGGCTGGTGAGGGGCACGCGGACGAGGATAGGCCGGGTCCGCCCCCCCCCGGATGTCGGGGAGCGGACTCGGCCCCGGTGGCCCGTCAGCGCAGCAGCCAGCGCTGGGCCGGGGCGGCGGGGTCGCAGGGGACCATCCTGGTGGCGCGGCCGATGCCGTCGGAGGCGAGGCACTGCCCGGTGGCCGCGCTGCGGATCAGGTACCAGCCGCGGTCCGCGTCGGTCAGCCGCCACTTCTGGCTGGCCGGCATCCAATCGCCGGCCGGGCGGTTGAGGCCGTCCGCGCCTCCGGGGGTGTCCTGGAGCCGGCTGTAGCCCGTCTGCGTTTCCAGGTCGACGACCTTGGTCGAGGAGGAGTGCTGAATGGCCGTGGTGCCGTCGCAGTACCCCCAGAGCGTCCAGCTCTGGGCGGCGGACGAGTCGTTGGGCGAGTAGACCTGGATCCACTGGCCGTTGGCCTCGTTGTTGTACGGCAGGTCGAGGACGCCGGTGACGCCGTTGTAGACCTTGGCCGGCGCCTCCACGGTGGGCGGCAGCTCGCAGCTCGCCGCCTGCGCGGCCGGCGCGCCGGCCACGACTGCCCCCGCGACGGCCGTGACGGCGCCCAACGAGGCGAGGAACCTGCGGGTACGGGTGATGGTGCTCATCGGTGTGCTCCTTCTTCTGGTGGGGTGTGAGGTGGGGCCGGTCGTGTTGTGTCAGACCTCCTGGGTACCGTCAGCCGTGTCGGGCTGAGGTGCGAAGGAACCCGGAGGACGCTTCGTTGGCTCAGAAGATGTGCGTCGGTCCTGCATGCGATCGGCCTGGAACCCGTCGGAGTCTGTGCGCAGCCCACTACGCCCAGCTGAAGCGGGGCGTGCGGCTGAGTCCGGTGCGGCGCAAGAGGGCACGTGCCGCATGCGGCTACCCGGGGTGCGGACTGATCGCGGAGACGGGCTCACTGTGCAAGCCCCACCAGCTCCAGCAGCATCGTGACGGGCAACTGAAACCACTTCGCGTGTGTCGGGTCGGCCCGGTGAGCGCGGCCTGTGAGGTCGTGGCGGGCGGCGGCCATGCGCCCGAGGGTCTGCTCTGCAAGTGCACCGAATGCACTCGTGACTACCGGAAACAACTCCACATCAGGTCGCGCTACGGGCTCTCGTGGGAGGAGTACACCGGGCTGTTCGAGTTCCAGGGCGGCCGGTGCGCGATATGCGGACGCACGGAGCCCGGAGGGAAGGGGGTCTGGCATGTCGATCACGACCACGGGTGCTGTCCCGCGTCGTCGGGATCCTGCGGACGCTGTGTGCGTGGGATCGTGTGCAACTCGTGCAACAGCTCCGGACTCGCCTGGTACGAGCGGCTCCCGCAGCAGCTCCGCACCTTTGATCTGCTGAACGGCTACCTCTCCGATCCGCCGGCCGTTCGGTTCCGGACCGTCCGGTGACGGTTCCCGATCGAGGGATCAGACCATGCCGAAGGTCTGCACGTAGCGGCCCCAGTTGCCGCGCTGGCGGGGGGCGTAGCCGATGCCGATGAAGTTGTAGTCGGGGTTGAGGATGTTCACCCGGTGGCCCGGGCTGTTCATCCACATCTGCATGGCCTCCGGCACGCTGTTGCCCGGGGTGACGTTCTCGGCGGAGGCGCGCGAGACGAAGCCGGCGGCCGCGATGCGGTCCCAGGGGGTGCTGCCATCGGTGCCGTTGTGCTGGGTGAGGTCGTGCGAGGCCATGTCGTTGGCGTGGCGCTGGGCGGCGGCGCTGAGGCGGTCGTCCAGGCGCACCGGCGGGGCGCCGACCCGGCCGCGCTCCGCGTTGACGGAGTTCAGCATCTCGGTGCGGAAGTCACCGCCACCGGGCTGGGGCTGCGGTTGCGGCTGGGGCTGCTGCTGGCCGCCGCCGCTGACGCCGCCGGCCGGGACGAGCTGCCAGCGCTGTGCCGGGTTGCCGTCGTCCTGCCTGGCCAGGGTGAGGGGCGAGCCGGGGGCGGCCGCGGTGAGGAAGAGCATGCCGTCGTTGGTGCGGGTGGTGCGGATCCGGACCCAGTCGTTGTCGAGGGGCTCGAAGCACCAGTGCTGGTTGGGCTGGTTGTGCTCGTTGTACAGCCAGGTCTGGCCGGTGGAGTAGTTGTAGTCCATGACCATGGCCTGGCCGCCGGGGTGCTTGCCCGTGGTCAGCAGGGTCTCCAGCAGGAAGCTGCCGTTCTCCTTGGCCCAGAAGGTCCAGCTCTGGGCGGTGGTGCCGTTGGGGCCCCAGGACTGGACGGCGGTGCCGGCGGCGGTCTGGCTGGAGCGGACGTCGGCGACGGTTCCGTTGGCGGACTTGAGCGTCCAGTTCTGACCGTGCTGGGGGAGCGTGGGCATGGTTGCGCCTCTCGTCTGTGGTGCCGCCCCGGGCCGCGATCGCCGCGGTCCGGGGCCTGACGGGAGAGACGTTTCCGCACTGCGGTAGACGGGTGGTCAACGCGCGTAGCCCAGGCGCCCGTTGACCACGCGTCTACCGCTCCAGCTCCGCTCTGACCTGCGCCGATTCCTCCGCGAGCCCCAGCCGCTCGTAGACCTCCAGGGAGTCCGTCAGGCAGGCTCGGGCCTGGCTCGGGCGGCCTAGGCCGGTGAGCGCGGTGCCGAGGGTGCGCAGCAGGGCGGCCTCCAGGGCGGCGCTGGTGCGGCGGGCGAGCGGGAGGACGGCCTCGGCTGCGTCGACGGCGAGCAGCCAGCGGCCGGCCTCGGCGTGGATGCGGGCGGCGAGATCGCCGGCCGCGGCCGCGAAGACGGTGACCTGGAGGGCGGTGAACTCGTCGCGGGCACCGACGGCGTGGGTGAGCGCCTCCTCCGGGTCGCCGCACAGCCGCAGCACCCGGGCGAGGTAGTAGCGGCCGGTGGCGGCGGAGACCGGGCCGGAGCGGCTCATCAGCAGGGCGCTGCGCTCGGCGGCCGCCCGGGCCTCGTCGAGCCGGCCGGTCCGGGCGCAGCTGAAGGCGAACTCGCCGAGCGCGCTGCCCTCGGAGCGCCCGGCCTCCAGGCGGCGGAACAGCCCGGCGGCGCGGCCGGCGTGCTCGGCGGCCTCGGCGAAGCGGCCGTGGACGCGGGCGTTGCCGCCGAGGGTGAGCAGGGCCTTGGCGAGGACCCGGTCGGTGCCGGCGGTGGCGCAGACCTCGACGGCCCGGTGGACCTCCGCCGCGGACTCGGCGTAGCGGTTGACGTGCCAGAGCATGGAACCGCGCACGTACCGGGCGAGGGCGAGCGGGCCGAGGTCGCCGCGGGCCTCGGCCTCGGTGGCGAGGCGTTCGGCGAGGTCGGCGATGACGGTGGTCTGGGCGCGTTCGGCGAGCACCGAGCTCATCCGGTCGGCGAGTTCGGCGGCGCGGTCGAGCGGCAGGGCCGGGTCGGCGCAGCTCAGGGTGATGACGGCGGCGTGCACCTCGGCCTGCTCGCGCATCCAGCGCACGGCCTCGGTGCCGTCCGGGACGGGCCGGCCGGGGTGGGCCACGGACACGTCGAGCAGGCTGAGCTCGACCGGGTCGGGCTTGCGGGCGGCGAGGTCGGCGTTGCGGGCGGTGGCGAGGCAGAAGTCGAGCAGCCGCCCGGTGGCTGCGGTGCGCGCGGCGGCGCCGTCCTCGGCGGAGAGTCGGGCGCGGGCGTAGGCGCGCACGAGGTCGTGGTAGCCGTACCGGCCGAAGCGGGGGGAGTGCAGGAGGTTGAGGTCGACGAGGGTTTCCAGGAGTTCGTCGGTCTCGGCCTCGCTGCGGTCGAGCAGGGCGGCGGCGCAGGGCAGGGGGATGTCGGGGGCGTCGGGCAGGGAGAGCAGCCGGAAGGCACGGGCCAGTTCGACGTCCAGGCGGTGGTAGGAGAGTGCGAAGCTGGCCTCCACCGTCCGTTCGCCGTCGCTGAGTTCGGCCAGCCGGTGCTCCCGGCGCAGTCCTTCGGCGAGGGTGGCGAGGGTGAGTGCCGGGTCGGCGGCGAGCCGGGAGGCGACGATGCGGACGGCGAGCGGCAGCAGCCCGCAGGCCCGGACGACCTCCTCGGCGGCCGCGGGCTCGGCGGCGACCCGCTCGGCGCCGACGATCCGGGCGAGCAGTTCCAGCGCCTGCCCGGGCGGCAGGGTGTCCAGGCGCAGTTGGTGCGCGCCGGGCAGGCCGGTGAGCCGGTGGCGGCTGGTGACGAGCACGGCGCAGCCGGGGGAACCGGGCAGCAGGGGTTCGACGTGGGCGGGGGTGGCCGCGTTGTCGAGGACGACCAGGACGCGCCGCCCGGTCAGGGCGGAGCGGTACAGGGCGCTGCGCTCCCCGGTGTCCGGGGGGATCTCGCCGGGGGCCACGCCGAGGTCCCGCAGGAAGCCGGCGAGCACCGTGCCCGGGTCGGGCGGGGTGCGGTCGGCGCCGCGCAGATCGGCGAAGAGCTGTCCGTCGGGGAAGCGGTCGCGGGCCCGGCGGGCCACGTGCACGGCGAGAGTGGTCTTGCCGACGCCGCCCATGCCGTCCAGGGCGGAGATCACGACGGCCCGCCCGCCGGCGCCGGCGAGGCGGTCGGTGAGGGCCTCGACCTCCTCGGTGCGGCCGGTGAAGTCGGGCAGGCCGGAGGGGAGCTGGTCGGGCGCCCGCCAGGTGTCGGCGGCGGGCTCGGCGGCGGCGGTGGCGGTCGCGGGCAGCAGGGCGGCGTCCTCGCGCAGGATGCGCAGCTGGAGCTCGGCGGGGGCGCGTTCGCCGGGGGGCAGTGCGGCGCGGGCGTCCTCGTACACGGCGAGCGCCTCGGCCTTGCGTCCGGCCTGGTAGAGGGCGCGCATCAGGACGGCGGTGAGCCGGGGGCGGCCGGGGTACTCCAGGGCGAGGGCGGCGATCGCCGCGGTGAGGTCGGTGCGGTCGCCGAGGTCGGCGTCCAGCTCCAGTTCCGTCTCCTTGGCCGAGATCCGCTGCTCGGTGAGGCGGGCGCGGACGGCCTCGGCGTGCGGCCCGGGCAGTCCGGCGAGCGCCTCGCCGACCCACAGCCGGTGGGCGCGCCGCAGCACCTCCCGCACCTCCTGCGGTGGCGCCGCCGACTCGCGCAGCCGTCCGGCCTCGGCGACCAGCGCCTCCCAGTCGGCGGCGTCCAGCTCGGCGCCGGGTGCCCGGAACGCGTAGCCGTCGCCGACCCGGACCAGCGGCATCAGCTCCGGGCCTTCCCCGGTGTACGGCCGGAAGGCGGCGCGCAGTCGGGAGACGGCGAGCTGGACGGCCTTCCGCGGATCGGCCGGCGCGGCTCCGCCCCACACTCCCTCGACCAGCACCGGGACGGACACCGTGCGCCCGGCGGCGGCCAGCAGCACGGCGAGCACGGCCCGCTGCTGCGGCCGGCCCAGCTCCAGTTCCTGTTCGCCGTACCAGGCCCGCAGCGGTCCCAGCAGTCCGAACCGCAGCCCGGATCCCCCCATGTCACCCATGTCCCGTCCCCGAAGAGTCGTTCTGTGCCGGGATCCCGCCAGTTCCGTCCGGACGGCGGGGCCCCCATACCCCGGCGGCCTATGCTCTGTCACAGATTGTGCACCGGATCGAGGGCTTCGAGGGGTGGGCCGTGGGGCTCGTTTTCAGCCTGCTGGGGCCGCTGCGGGCCCGGCAGGACGGTCGTGAGCTCGACCTCGGCCGACCGCAGCAGCGGGCCGTGCTCGCGGCGCTGCTGATTCCGCCGGGGCAGCTGGTGCCGACGGATCGCCTGGTCGAGGACCTGTGGGGGGCGGACGACGCCCGCTGGCCGAAGGACCCGGTCGGGCAGATCGGCACCCATGTCCACCGTCTGCGACGCGCCCTGGGCGAGCCCGGAGTGCTGGTCGGGGCGGCCGGCGGCTACCGCCTGGAGGCGCCGCGGACCGCGGTGGACCTGTTCCGCTACGAGGCCGAGGTGGCCGAGGCCGTTGCGCTGCGTCACCAGGACCCGCTCCGGGCACGGGAGTCGCTGGCGCGTGCGCTGGGCTCCTGGGAGGGGCCGCGGGCACTGGACGGGGTGCCCGGGGCGTTCGCGGACCGGGTCCGGGAGCGGCTGGACGCCGGCCGGTTCGCGGCGGTGAAGACGCTGCTCGGCCTGGACCTCGCGCTCGGCCGGCACGCCGAGGCGCTGGAGCCGCTGGCCGGGCTGGCCGCCGAGCATCCGCAGGACGAGGAACTGCACCGGCTGCACCTGCTGGCGCTGCACCGCTGCGGCCGGACGGCGGAGGCGCTGGCCGGGTACGAGGCGCTGCGGGAGCGGCTGGACGGGGAGCTCGGGCTCGAACCGGCCCCGGCGCTGGTCGAGCTGGCCGAGCAGATCCGGCGCGGCGAGGCCCCGGTGTTGCTGCGGCGGCTGCCGAGGCCGAGCCAGCTGCCGCCGGACATCCCCGACCTGGTCGGGCGGGCGGGGCAGGTGCGGGAGGCGGAGCGGGTGCTGCGGTCGCCGGGGTCGCCCGTGCTCGGGCTGTCCGGGCCGGCCGGCTGCGGCGCCTCGGCGCTGGCGGTGCACGTGGCGCACGCCGTCCAGGACACCTACCCGGACGGCCGACTGTACGCCGGAGGCGGCGGGACGAAGGCGGTGCTCGCGGGCTTCCTGCGGGCGCTCGGGGACCGGCCGGCGGCGGACGCGGGGATCGACGAGCTCGGCGCGCGCTACCGCGGGCTGCTCGCCGGGCGCCGGGTGCTGGTCCTGCTCGACGGGGTGGCCGAGCCGGCCGTGCTGCTGCCGGCGGTGGCCGGCTGCGGGGCGGTGGTGGCGGGCGCCGAACCGGGGGCGCTGCCCGACGGAGCCGTACGGCTGGCGGTCGGACCGCTGGAGCCGCACGACGCCTACGAGCTGCTGGCCCGGATCGCCGGCGCGGACCGGGTCCGGCGGGAGCCGGAGGCGGTGGCCGAGGTGGCCGCGCTCTGCGGCCACCTGCCGGTCCTGCTGCGGACGGCGGCGGAGCGGCTCGCCGCCCGGCCGCAGTGGTCGGTGGCCGACCTGGTGCGCTGGCTCGCCCTCCGGGGGGACGGGCCTGGGAGGCCGAGCCGGTAGGGCTCCTCAGTAGAGGTCGGACGAGAAATAGACCGAGCCGGGGCCGGGGCCGGTGTTGGCGGAGTGGGCGAGGCGCGGAATGATGCCGCCGCCCCAGTAGACGCCGGAGGTGCCGCCGGTGGTGACGGTCAGCCTGGCGTGCGGGTGGCCCTGGGTGCCGGTGTGCCAGCAGGGGGAGCCGTTGGCGGAGTAGACGACGAAGTTGCCGTCGACCTGCATGACGGCCTTGTAGCCGCAGCCGACGGTGCCGGTGGCCATCTTGACCTGGGTCCCGAACTGGTAGACGACGAAGTTGCCGTCGGTCTGCATGATCGCCCGGGTGGCGCCGGACTCGATGTACCAGCCCGGGTAGAGCGGCTCGTCGTCCCAGATCGAGACGTAGTCGGACTGCCGGTCGATCGCCGCCTCCGCGGTACCGGTCGAGGCCACCGTCCCGGCCACGGCGAGTGCGGTGGTGGCGGTGGCCAGGGCGATCGTGCGGAGGGCCGTCGTCGTCTTCATGTCCCCGTGTACCTCGTGGTTCTCTCGTGCGTTCGCGCCCACCGGGTCTCGGGGCGCCGTCAGGGCATGAGCGTGGCGGAGCGCGGTAGACAAACGATGAACGCCGCCGTTGAGGCGTGCGGGCCGGCCCGGGGCATTTGGCTTGGGCCCGGAGTAGGAGTACTGTCTCCTAGTCGCCTGACAGGGAGCACCGGACACGCAGCCGCGCGGACGGTCCCGGGGCGGCCAATCCCTTGAAACACCACTTCCGGTTCGTGCCGGTCTTTCTCGCTTTCGCGTGACGGCCTGGTGCTTATTCGGTGTGCTCGTTTTATCGGGTTGCGGTCGGA
>NZ_JBEZUT010000341.1:0-9210 GCF_040636595.1 Kitasatospora sp. NPDC036755 | reverse complement strand
TGTTCCCGCGGAGCAGGCCCTCTGGGACGCGGTGCGGATCGCGGCCGTCGGTGCCTGGCGCAGCGGCGGGCGGCACGCCCTGGTGCACGGCGGCGGCGGTAGAAGACCCGCGCGGCGTCGGGATCGGAGGAGAGGTGCTCGTTCCAGGCGAACGCGCCCGGTTCGTCGACCAGTCCGGCGCCGTCGATGGTGCCGGCCCGCCAGAGGCCGAAGCGGACGCCGAGCGGGTCGACGGCGATCGCGGCACGGCCCTGCTCGGCCACCTCGTACGGGTCGCGGGCGAGGCGGCCGCCGGCGGCCCGGACGGCGGCCGCGGTGCGGGGGAGGTCGGGGCAGGCGAGGAAGGTGGTCCAGGCGGCGGGCGGGTCGGCCGGCCGGGCCCGTTCGACGGCCGCGACGTGGACGCCGTACCGGGTGGCCACCGCCTCGCCGGGGCCGGTCGGAACGAACTCCCAGTCGAACAGCGCGCCGTAGAAGGCCTGCGCCCGCGCTGGGGCCGGGGTGCCGAGCACGACCCAGCACGGGACCCCGGCGCGGTGGCTGCCCGGTTTCGGCATGCGGCCCTCCTGGCAGGCGCGGCGCTCGGGTTGGTGTCGGCGGGGTTCGGGCCGGCGGGGTTGGTGCCTGCGGTCTTCGGGGTGCGCGGTGCCGGGCTTGGCGTGTTCGGGCCGGTCCGCGCTCGTCGTACGGCGCGCGGTGTCCGGGCCGGTGCGCCGTCGGTCCCACTGGTCAGCCTCCGCGCCCGGCGGACGGGTGGCAAGCGGGGCGTGGCGCAGGCGGGCGCGCCTCAGGAGACTCCGTACGGCCGGAACTGGACGCTGATCCGCGGGCCCACCGGGCGGGCCGTCTTGGGGATCGCGTGTTCCCAGGTGCGCTGGCAGGAGCCGCCCATCACCACCAGGTCCCCGTGGCCGAGCGGGTGGCGGACGACCGCCGCGCCGCCGGCGCGGGGCCGCAGGGCCAGGATGCGCGGCTCGCCCACGGAGAGGATCGCCACCATGGTGTCCTCGCGGGCGCCGCGCCCGAACCGGTCGCCGTGCCAGGCCACGCTGTCCCGGCCGTCGCGGTAGTAGCAGAGCCCGAGGGTGCGGAACGGTTCGCCGAGCTCCCGGGCGTAGTGCCGGCTCAGTGCCGCCCGGGCCTGGCCGAGCACCGGGTGCGGCGGCTCGGCCTGCGCCGGGTAGGAGGCCAGCAGGCGGGGGACGTCGACCGTCCGCTCGTACATCTCGCGGCGTTCGGCGCGCCAGGGCACGGTGGCCGCCAACTGTTCGAACAGCTCGTCCGCCCCGTGCAGCCAGCCGGGGAGCAGATCCAGCCAGGCACCGTCGCCGAGCGGTTGCCGCCGCAGGCCGTCGAGCGGGCCGAGCCCGATGCCGCCGCGGTCCGCGTCGTCGAACAGCGAGGGCTGGAGGTGGACGGTGCCGTGCATGAGGCCAGCGTACGCCTTGATTCGAACATGTGCTCGAAGATCGGAGAGGGTTCTAGGGTCTGTCGTCAAACTCCCGTCGTTCGCC
This sequence comes from Kitasatospora sp. NPDC036755, assembly GCF_040636595.1. NCBI lineage: Bacteria > Bacillati > Actinomycetota > Actinomycetes > Kitasatosporales > Streptomycetaceae > Kitasatospora > Kitasatospora sp. NPDC036755. The sequence continues at coordinate 7,696 of NZ_JBEZUT010000341.1, read as the reverse complement.
CCGCAGACGCGAGTTTGACGACAGACCCTAGGCTTCGGGTATGGCGATCAACGGCTTCGGGGTCACCGAGTTCCAGCTGGTGCTGCTGCGTCGGATGGCGGACTTCCGGCCCGGACCGGTCGAGGAGGCGGTGCGGCGGCTCGGTGCCACCCGGACCTCGATGCGGGAGGCCAACAAGCGCTGGCAGGCGATGGTCCGCGCGCCGGGGTTCCCGCGCGGCGGCGCCCGGTACGCCGCGGTGCTCGGCCCGGCCGGGGCGAGCGTGCCGCGCCGGATCGGCGACCTCGCCTGCGTCGCGCGGCAGTGGACGCTGCCGCTCTGGCCCGAACTGCGCTTCGAGGTCCTGCTCGGCCCGGCGGAGATCGGCGGGCCGGTGCTGAACGAGTGGCTGGTGCGGGCGGCGGACGCGCCGGCGCCCGTGCTGCGCACCCTGGCCGACCTCGCGCCGTGGGGCTGCGTGGTGGGCGACGTCGGCGCCGCGTTCCCGCCGGCCGTGCCGCGGGAGGGGAGCGCGCCGACCAGGTTCCGGCTGGACTTCACGGCCCCGGACGCCGACGGCCGGCCGCGCCGGTGCGAGGCCGACTTCACCTGGGGGCTGCTCCAGGAGGTCCGTCCGATCGACGGCCAGGGCATGGGTATGCCCGGCGATGCAAGGTGATATTCAGTGAATGCCTTAGATTTGCAGGCCAAATGAGGGGTGTGGCAATCTAATCGCAGACATAGAAGAGTTCTGGCATCGGAAAGTGAAGGATCATGTCGGACGGCGCCCGCGTCATCGTCGGAGTCAGCGGTTCACTGCACAGCCTGACCGCCCTGCACCGGGCGGCCGAGGAGGCCCGGGTCCGGGGGGCCGTCCTGGTGCCGGTGCTGGCCTGGACGCCGGTCGGCGGCGAGCGCAACTACCGCGCCCGGCCGTGCCCGCCGCTGCTGCGCGCCTGGCAGGAACTCGCCGAGGCGCGGATGGCGAGCGCGCTGGAGCAGGCCTTCGGCGGGCTGTCGATCGGCGTGCCGGTGCGGCCGCTGGTCGTGCGCGGAGAGGTCGCGACCGTGCTGACCGGGCTCGCCGACCGCCCGGGTGACCTGCTGGTGGTCAGCACCGGTGAGCAGCGCGGCCTGCGGGCCGGACTGCGCGGGCTGGCGCGCCGCTCGGTCGCCCGGCGCTGCGTGAACCGGGCCCGCTGCGGCGTGCTCGCCGTCCCGCCGTCCACCCTGCACGAGGACCTGCGCGCGCTGCACCGCGGCATCGACCTGCGGGAGCTCGCGGCGGCCTGACGAGCCGTCAACTGCGGTGCACGGTCAACCCGTCGACCACGGTCCGGGTGGGTAGCAGTTCGCGCAGGGCGTCCGTCGGGCAGCTCAGTGGATCGGTCGGCCACACCGTGAGGTCGGCGAACGCCCCTGGCCGAAGGCTGCCGCGCACGGCGCTCTCGCCGGTCAGCCGGGCCGCGTTCACGGTGTGCAGGGCGATCGCCTCGGCTCGGCCGATCGCGTGCTCCGGGCCGACCACCCCGGCCGTGGTGCCCCGGGTGGTCATGCCCCACACCGACGCCATCGCGCCGTACGGGCCGACCGGGAAGTCCGAGCCCCCGGTGATCAGCGCGCCCTCGTCCAGCCACTCGCGCAGCGGGAAGAGCGCGGCGGTGCGCTCCTCGCCCCAGGCCCGCTGCTGGGTGAGCGCGCCGTCGTGCAGCAGCGGGTGCTGGACCGTCACCGGGATGCCGAGGGCGATCGCCCGGGCCCGCTGTTCGGGGCGGGCCAGGCCGCCGTGCTCGACCACCAGCGCGCCGGGGGGCAGACCGGGGTGGCGCTCGACGACCTGCGCGAAGACCTCCAGCAGCACCCGCAGTCCGCGGTCGCCCCAGGCGTGCACGCCGACCCGCCGGCCCCGCCCGACCACCCGCTCCACCGCCGCGCGCAGCTCGGCCGGCTCCCAGAGCAGCCGGCCGTGGTAGCACGGCTGCCCCCGGTAGGGCTCCTCCACCGCGCCCGCCTCGAAGCCGCCGTCGATCCCGAACTTGACGCCCCAGAGCCTCACCCGGTCGTCGTCGCGGCCGGCGGCGGACCAGTCGTCCATCCGGTCCAGCAGGGCGTCCACCTGCTCCGGGGTGCGGGCGGCGAAACCGGAGACCAGCGCCCGCACCCGGACGGCCAGGGCGCCCGCGGCCCGGGCGGCGTCCAGCACGTCGAGGTCCTCGACCGGCACCAGGCAGTCGCGGACGGTGCCGATGCCGGTGGCGGCGAACCCGGTGGAGGCGGCGCGCAGGCCGTCGATCCGTTCCGCGAGGGTGGGGCGCGGCAGCACCCGCTCGACCAGCTCGACCGCCCGGTTGACCAGCCGGCCGGTGAGCCGCCCGTGCTCGTCGCGCTCGATCACGCCGCCGGGCGGTGCCTCGGTGGCCTCGGTGATCCCGGCCAGCCGCAGCGCGGCCGAGTTGAGCACCATGTTGTACGCGCCGCGGCGCACCAGCACCGGGTGCTCGGCGGTGGTCGCGTCCAACTCCCCGGTGGTGGGCATCCGTTGCTCGGCCAGCAGCACCTCCTGCCAGTTCACCGCGGTGTGGATCCACTCCCCGGCGGGGGTGCGGGCGGCGCGCTCGCGGATCAGTGCGAGGAACCCGGTGAGGTCGCGGGCCCGGTGCACCGGCACGCCGTGGACGCTGTGGCCGGCCAGGATCAGATGGGTGTGGGTGTCGTCGAAGGCGGGCAGCACGGTCGAGCGGGGGGCGTCCACCACCTCGGTGTCCGGGCCGATCAGGGCGTCCAGGCCGTCGGGTGCGGGGGAGAGGGCGGTGATCCGGCCGCCGGTGGCGGCGATCGCCCGGCGGGGCGGCTCGCCGGGCACCAGGGTGTGCACGGCGGCGGCGCGGATCAGCAGGTCGGCGGGGGCGGGGGCGGTCATCGCGACTCCAGGGGGCGGGACAGGCCGGTGACCTTCTCGACGTACCGGAGGCTGGGCGCGGAGAGCAGTCCGTGCAACTCGGTGAACACCGCGCGGGCCGGCACCGCGTTCCAGTCGGCGGGCAGCAGCTGTGCGGGCAGCCCCGGGTCCAGGTACGGCAGCCGGCGCCACCGGGTGAGCATCGGCACGTAGTCGCGGAACGCCTCGGCCGGGTCGACCGGGGACCGTTCGCGCAGTTCCTCGGCGGCCGGGCGCCAGGCGTCGGCGAAGGCCGCGTACTGCGCTCCGATCGCCGGGAGGTCCCACCAACTCGCCACCGCGGCACGGAGATCGGCGAACCCGGCGTACTCGGCGGAGAGGAACAGGTGGACGTAGGCGCTCAGCCCCAGCCGGTCCAGCAGCCGACGGGCGTCCGGCAGCAGCCGGGCGGGTGCCAGCCAGACCCCCGGGGCGGCGTTGCCGAAGCCGAGCCAGCTCAGCCGGGAGCGCAGCTGGTGGCGGTGGGCGCGGGCGGACTCCGGCACCGAGAAGACCGCCACCACCCAGCCGTCGAGGAGTTCGGCGGGCTCCAGGCTGTGGAAGATCCGCCGGTCGCCCTCCTCGAACACCGGCTCCATCGCCGGGGCGAGCCGGTAGCCCATGGCCGACCGCCGCTCCTGGAGCAGGGTGCCGGCCTTCTTCAGCCGGGACATCGCCGAGCGGACGGCCGGGCCGTCGACGTCCAGCTCGGCCAGCAGGGCGATCAGGTCGGCGATGGATATCCAGCCGCCGAGCCGGCGGACGAACTCGCCGTAGACGGTGTGGATCAGGGAGCTCGGCCGGGGCGTGCTCTCGGACATGTGCGGTCCCTCCTCCCCGGCGACTGGTGGCGATCATAACGACGGTGCGGGCCCTGGGACGTGCCTTGCCGATCTTTGCCGCTTCCGGCGATCGGACCGGAACGGCCGGAACGGTCTGCTACGCGTACGCGCCGGAGAGCAGGTGTCCCGCCCCCGGGGCGAAGGCGGGCAGGCCGAGGGCGCGCAGGAGCTGGTGGGCGGTGCAGACGGCGGCCGAGACCACCGGCCTGCCCAGCTGCTGCTCGGCCTCCTCGACCGCGGACAGCGAGGGCAGCTGCACGCAGGCCGAGAGCACCACCGCGTCCGCGTCGGCGTGGCGCAGGCCGCGGGCGATCGCGGGCAGCCGGGCCGGGTCGTGGGCGGCCACGTCCAGGTTGTCGGCGATCTCCAGGGCGGCGTGGTCGAGCACCTCGATGCCCTCGGCGGCGAGGTACTCGACCACCGTGCGGGCCAGCGGCCGCAGGTACGGGGTGACCATGGCGACCTTCGCGGCCCCGAGTTCGTGCAGTCCGGCGACCAGGGCGCCGGCGCTGGTGACCACGGGCGCGGGGGCGCCGTTCTGGATGGTGCGCAGGTGCAGCCGCCGTTCGGCCTCGCGGTGGTAGCCGGGGCCGGTGGCCATCACGGCGACCAGGCAGGCGTAGCCGATCACGTCCACCCGGGCGTCCGAGAGTTCGGCGGCGCAGCGGTCGGACTCGGCGTCCATGGCGCGCAGTTGCTCGGGGGTGACCCTGGTCATCCGCATCCGGCTGGAGTGGAAGGTGAACCGCTCGGGGGCGACCGCCTCACGGGCCCGCAGCAGGGCGGGCACCTCGGTCTCCATGGTCACGTTGGAACTCGGGACGATCTGGCCGATCCGGTAGGTGGTGGTCATCGGGTGGACGGTCCTTTCCGGCTCCGGGGCGGGGTGGCGGCGAGGCGGCGACGGCCGGGTCGAAGGCCGGGTCGACGATCGGAGCGTCGGGCGCCGACCGGCGCGGTCAGCGGGCGTCGACGACCGGGTTGGCGAGCGTGCCGATCCGCTCGATGGTGGCCTCGACCAGGTCACCGGGCCGGAGGAACTGCGGCGGCACCATCCCGGCGCCGACGCCCGAGGGGGAGCCGGTGGAGATGACGTCGCCCGGTTCCAGGGTGACACCGGAGGAGATGTCGGCGATCAGCCGGGCGACGCCGAAGAGCATGTGGCGGGTGTTGGAGTCCTGCCGCAGCTCGCCGTTGACCTTCAGCGAGAGGTCGAGCCGCTGCGGGTCGGGGATCTCGTCGGCCGTCACCACGACCGGGCCGAAGGGGGCGTAGCTGTCCTGGCCCTTGGAGAAGAACCACTGGCCGGAGCGGCGCTGGTCGCGGGCGCTGATGTCGTTGACGATGCTGTAGCCGAACACGTGCCGCAGCGCGTCCTCCTCGGCGACCCGGAAGGCCGGTGCGCCGATCACCACGGCGAGTTCGCACTCCCAGTCGAGCTGCTTGGTGAGCTCGGCGTTGTGCAGGATGGGCCCGCCCGGGCCGGTCACGGCGGTGGAGGGCTTGCCGAACAGCACCGGGCGGTCGGGCAGTTCGCGGTCGGTGTCCAGGGTGCGGTGCGATTCGGCCACGTGCTCCACGTAGTTGAGCCCGACGCCGATGATCTTTCCGGGGCGCAGCGGTGCGCACAGCGCGACCTCGGCGAGCGGCCTGGTGGCCGGGGAGCCGGTGAGCAGTGCGCGGGCGGTGGCCAGGGCCGGCTCCCCGGCGCGGATGAGGCCGAGGAGGTCGGAGGGGAGCCGGACTCCGGCGGCGGTGGCGAGGGCGGTCAGGTCGGCGACGCGGTCGCCGTCGAGCCGGGCGCCGAGGCGAGGGGCGTCGGCGGCGGCGTCGGGGCGCTCGGTGCCGTGGGCGGCCTCGTACGTGCCGTGGGCGGCGGCGGTGCCGGTGCCGGTGCGGAAGGTCAGCAGGTGCATGGTGGTCGGGCTCCTGGTCAGGCGGTGATGGTGGGCTGCTGCCCGTCCGGGTGGGCCTCCTCGCGGTACAGGCCGAGCGAGCGCATCACCGGGAAGTCGTTGAAGGAGAACAGGCAGGCGTCCTCGCCCTGGTCGAGGTTCGTGTGTTCGTGCCAGGCCCAGGACGGGACGACGAAGACGTCCCCCTGCTGCCACTCGAAGCGCTGCCCGGCGATCACCGAGGCGCCCCGTCCCTTGGCCGCGGTGTACACCACCGAGCCGGTGTGCCGGTGGGCGCGGGTGGCCTGGCCCGGGCGCAGCAGCTGCAGGTGGGCGGACATGGTCGGCATCACCGGGCCGCCGGTGGCCGGGTTGGTGTACTCCATGATCACGCCGTCGTGCGGCGACCCCTCGGCGGCCCGGGAGAGCCGGCACAGCGCGTCGTAGCTGGGTTCCCAGGGCCAGCCGAACAGCGGGGAGTAGGGCCGCGACCACTTCTCGACGCCGTACGGCAGCAGGTTGCCGCCGTAGCTGAGCAGCGAGGAGCCGGTGACCGGCCCCGGCCGCTGGTAGAGCTCCGGGTGGACCTCGTAGAAGTTGGCGTCGAGGGTGTTGACGAGGGGGATGTCCAGGCCGTCCTGCCAGATCACCGGGGCGTCGTCGGCCTCGTTGCCGTGCTCGTGCCAGGTGCTGTTCGGGGTGATCGCGAAGTCGCGCGGGCCGACCTTGAGCTTCTGGCCGTCCACGACGGTCCAGGCACCGGTGCCCTCGTGGACGAAGCGCAGCGCGGAGGCCTGGTGGCGGTGGGCGGTCATCGCCTCGCCGGGGCCCATGATCTGCAGTCCGGTGTACAACAGGCCGACGGCGGCGCTCAGTTCGCGGCGGCCGGGATTCACCAGCATCACCACGCGGCGCCCGGCGTCGTCGGCCTTGACCAGTGGCAGCGCCTTGCGCACCAGGGGGCGGAGGTCGGCGTAGCGCCAGAGCACCGGGACGGACCTGGGCTGTGGGTACCAGGGTTCGATCTCGTTGGCGACCGTCCACAGGGCGCCGGCCTGGTGTTCGGCCAACTCACGGTAGTAGGCGCGTAGTTCGGGGCTGTCGGTGACCCTGGCCCGGCCGATCCGGTCGTCGTCGTGGTCGTCGCCGCGCCGGTCGTCCCGGGTGGGGGTGGGGTCGACGGTGGTCATGCCTCCTCCTCGGGGAGGGTCAGCGGCCGCAGCGGACGGTCGTCCACCCGCAGCCGGAAGACGTCGAAGCGGTTGTAGTGGCCGACGATGTCGTGCATCTGCTTGGGCTGGACGCAGCGGCCGAGGTCGATCTCGGCGTACACGATGCCCTCGTCGTCCACCAGCGGTTCGGTGACGGCGCGGCCGTCCGGGCCGAAGACCCCGGACAGGGCGCTGTGCGGGCGGGCGAGTTGTCTGCGGACCCGCGGGTCGTCGCCGGCGATCAGCTCCACGATCTCGGGCGAGACGGTGGAGCAGGAGACCACGGCGAACACCTTGCCCTCGAAGCAGTGCGCGGCCGTGCGCAGCGCGATCGAGTCCGCCATGTCGTAGTCCTCGGGGCCCACCGGCAGCGCGATGTAGCAGGCGGCGTGGACGAGTTCGCCCCGGGCCAGCAGGGTGAAGCGGGCCAGCGGGTTGGTGTTCTCGCCGCAGGCCAGCGCGCCGAGCGGGCCGACGGCGGTCGGGTGCACCCGGAGGGTGCTGCCGTCGCCCTGTCCCCAGGTCAGCTTCTCGGCCCAGGTCGGCATCAACTTGCGGTGCGCGTTGAGCAGTTCGCCGTCGGCGTCGATCACCAGCAGGGTGTTGTAGAGCAGTCCGACGCCGGGCCCGCCGCGTTCGTTGACCCCGATCACCAGCACCACGCCGGCCTGCCGGGCGGCGGACCGCAGGGTGTCGACGTACGGCCCGGGGACGTCCACGGCGGCCCGGTGGAGGCGCTCGAACCAGGGCGAGCCCTGCACCGGGTTCATCGTCCAGTTCCAGTACGGGTAACCGGGCACGAAGACCTCGGGGAAGACCACCAGTTCGGCG
>NZ_JBEZUT010000340.1:0-9217 GCF_040636595.1 Kitasatospora sp. NPDC036755 | reverse complement strand
TGCTGATCTGCGCGACCCTCTCCCGTGCTCCGATACGAGCGTGGACGTCGTCTTGTCGTACAACACCATCGAGTGCCTGCCGGACCCGCTGGAGATGCTGGCCGAGGTGGCGCGGGTCCTTCGCCCTGGAGGGCGGGCGGTCATCGCGCACGTCGACTTCGACTCGATGGTCATCGCGGGCGCGGGCGCCGATCTCGATCGGCGGGTGTGTCACGCGTTCGCGGACGATGCGCAGAGCTGGATGGATCACGCGGACGGCAGGATCGGACGCAAGCTGGGGCTGCTCCTCGCCTGCAGTCCGCTGGAGCTCGTCGGCGTCGAGCCGTTGCTGGCGTGGTCGACCGAGTTCACGGGGCATGCGAAGGATCGGGTTGACCAGATTCGGAAGGCTCTGTTGTCGGCCGCCAAGCATGGTCGGGGTTCGGTCGCCCCTGAAGAGGTCGAGGCGTGGTACGCCGCGGTGTGCGAGGCGGACCAGCTGGGCGGTTTCTTCTTCTCCGAGCTGGCGTTCATCGCGGTGGCGGAGAAGGCTAGGGGCGGTCGCATCGGGCGTGGCGCCGCCTCGCACGACGGCCGGCAGGCGGCACCCGTACGAGCCGGATCGATGCCGCATCTCCCGACTGCTGCTTGACCAGCGTCTATGGGGAAGCGGCGTTCGCGAGGGCGGTAGCGGCGAAGTTGCAAGGGCGTTCGCGGTGGTGCTGAGCGGGGCCGTGGTGTCCAGCGCCAGCGCGGGCTGTTCGGGATCGGACCAGGACAGCTCCGGTGCGTCCGGGGCCGGGTTGGTTCGGTAGGCGCGGACGGTGCGGAGGGCGTCGCGGGCGTGGCGCACCGGTTCGGGTGCGTGGACGTGGATGAGGCGGAGGCGTTCTCCGAGGAGGTCTGCGGCGAGCTGGCGCTCCGCCTCGGTGGAGGTCACCAGGGTGACGATGCCGACCTGGTGCTGGCCGGCTGCGTGCGCGAGGGCGCGGATCGTGGCGATGCGGTCGGAGGGTGACCAGTCCAGATCTCGCAGGACGCCGGTGGCGCGTTCGACGTCCGCGTCGTAGAGCCCGCAGTCGGCGCCGTGCTCGGTGCTGAGGTAGTCGAGGAGGTGGCGAGCGAGGGTGGTCTTGCCGGAGGCCGGCAGTCCGAGGAGCCAGAAGACGGTTGATGATCGCGGCTGGCTCATGGGGCGTAACCCCACTTCTGGCACCAGGAGTTGAGCAGCAGCGGGACGCCGTCCCCCGGCGGCGGCGGGGTGGCGGCCTGGATGCGGCCGGAGGCGATCTGGGGTGACCAGTCGCCGATGCCGTAGACGAAGGGGCCGTGGTCGTGACGGCCGTAGTCGAGCATGCTCGGATCCCAGGGGATGCCGATGTGCTCGCACAGGGCCTTGCAGGTGGCTTCGGGGTCGGCGGTCAGTTGCTCGTAGGTGACGTGGACGGCGTCCGGCAGGTTGGCTGCGGCTTCGTCGAGGGCGGTGGCGAACTTGTCGAGGGTGACGGCGGCTTCGGCGATGTCGTTGGCGTCGCCGGCGCGGCGGATGGAGTCGGCGATGGCGACCGGGTGGCGGCGCAAGACGATGTAGCGGGCCTGGGGCCAGCAGGCGGCGAGGCGTTGCCAGATGAACACGTTGCCCGGGGACTTTTCGACGAGCACGGTCTTGCCGGCCTCGGTGAGTTGGTGGTGGAGCAGGCGGTCCCAGAGCAGGTGCTCGAGGTCGGTGTGGTTGAGGCCGAGGGTGCGCATGGACAGGTCGGTGAACTCGTCGTCGACGGCCACGGTGTAGCCGGCGAGGTGGAGTTCGTGCGGGGCGTGGACGGCGGGGTGGGATCCGAGCAGGCAGCGCAGCAGGGTCGATCCGGAGCGGATCGGGGAGAGGAGGAACACGGGCGAGGGGACGAGACGGTGGTCAGGCACCGAGTTCCTCCTTCACGGCGCGCTCGCGTTCGGCGAAGACACGCAGGCGGGTGGCGATGTCACGGCGGTAGTGGGCGGAACCGGGCTCGGTCTTCTCGTCGCAGTGGAAGACCCGGAGCGGGAGGCGGTGCAGGTAGCCGATTCCGAGGCCGGCGGGCTGGGCGAAGGTGTGGGAGAGCCAGTCCTCGTAGTTCATCCAGCGCCGGCCGTCGTCGTGGAACCGGTCGCCGGGGACGCCGCCGGCCGCGGCCATGACGGGGCGGGCCCGCTGGGTGTCGTAGATCAGGAAGTGGGAGGAGACGCGGTTGACCGAGCGGGCCCGGTCGCTCAGCGGCGGGCCAGCCTCTTCGAGCTTCCACTGCCAGCAGTCATGGTCGTCGATGCGCTGTGCGAGCGCGAGCTGGGGGTACTGGTCGAACGTCTCGGCGATCTCGGCGAGGACATCGGTGGCGTTCGGGTCGCGGAAGGCGACGACATCGCCTTCGATCGTGATCAGGAAGCGGCTCTTGTCGCTGACGAAGTGGGTGTGGATGTTGTTCGCCTGGTCGCCGGAGGCCCGGTGGCGGGTGCGCCAGCGCAGCCGCACTTCGTCGAAGCCCCAGGTGCTGTGGGCGAGTTCGACGATCTCGTCGGCCGGGGCGCTTTCTGCCCCGTCTACGACGAGCACCAGGTCGTACGGGTGGCGGGTGCCGCGGGTCAGGGCGTCCAGGGTGCTGGGGATGGTGCGGCGCAGAAGTTCGACGTCGCTGTGGACGAGGTAGGCGATCGTGAACGCGGGTGGATAGGTCACGGCGGTCACCAGCCCGCCGGTCCGGTCACGTCCGGCCCCGGGGTGCTGGCGGTCGGGTCCGTGGACGTGAGCAGGGCGCCGAGGTCTTCCAGCATGCGGCCGGTGAGGTCGCGTGCCGCTTCGGTGATGTCCTGCTCGATTCCGTGCTCGATCTCGTCGGGGACGTGCGGGTGGCCCACGCACATCCCCATGACCTGGTACTTGGCGCCGCTGCCGAGGCGGTCGGCGAGGTCCTGCAGCGCGAAGAGATCGAAGACGACCGTGCCAGCACGGTACAGGCGGTTGGCGAAGGCGGCGGTGTAGCGGGAGATGAGGTCGCGCACCATACCGTGGTGCGCGGCTGGCAGGGCGGCCAGTTCGAGGGCTTCGGCGACCAGGGTGGGGAGGAAGACGAAGGCGCACCGGTAGAAGTCGGAAGTGCCGAGCATTCGGAGGCAGCCGGTGCGTTCGAGCAGGTCGACCATCTTCTGGAAGGTGGCCTGACGGTCTTCGACGAGTCGGCCGATGCCGTCGACGCCTTGATGCTTGATCAGTGCCCAGAGCTTGAGCGATTCGAAGCCGCGGGAGCCGTAGAACGGGGTGATCAGGCCGAGGTCGAGGCAGTCGGGGTCGTCGGCGCGGTCCGGGTAGCGGGCGAAGCGGCCGAGTGCGGCAGGGGCGCGGAAGAGGACGTAGCTGGAGGGGTAGCTGACGAACAGGCCCTTGTGCGGGTCGAGGGCGACCGAGTCGGCGTGCTCGATTCCGGCGAGCCGGACCTTGAGCTTCTCGGAGAACAGCAGGCTGCCGCCGTGGCAGGCGTCCACGTGGAACCACACGTTGTGCTGCTCACTCAGCTCGGCGAGGGCCTGCAGGTCGTCGATGCCGGTGGTGCGGCAGTTGCCGGCGACGCCGACGACCATGAAGATCCGCTTTCCCGGAGGCGACGAGGCCAGCAGGCGGGCGACGGAGGCGGGGTCGCTGGTGAACTCCGGGGTGGCGTCCGCCCAGAGCAGTCCGTCGGTGCCCAAGCCGAGGGCCTGTGCGGCGGCGAGGTAGGAGAAGTGCTCGACTCCGCCAGCCAGCAGGATCACTGGCTGCTCGGGCAGTGCCCGCAGGCCGGTGGTGCGGATCTCGGGGTAGGTGTGGGCGAGGGCGGCGGCGATGGCGATGTGGTTGCTCATGTTGCCGCCGGAGGTCCATATGCCGCCGAGCGATGCCAGTCCTTGGTAGTCGGCCAGAGTTGTGACCGGGTAGCCGATGAGTTCCCGGAGCCAGGTGATCAGCTGGGCCTCGATCACGTTGGCGGCGGGAGCGCTGCGGTCGTAGGCGATCAGGTTCTGGTTGAGGAAGGACGCGACGATGTCGGCCGCGAGCGCGGCGATGCTGTCGCCGGTGTCGGGGAACGCGAGGTAGCGCGGGTCCGCCTGGGAGATCGACCACCTGGCGATCTCGGTCAGGGCCTCGAAGAACTGCTCGGTGTTTCCGCCGTCCTGGGGGAGCGGGCGGGCGAAGCGGTCGATGAGCTCGCTGACGGTCGCGTGCCGCAGGACGAGGTCGTCGCGTAAGGCTCCGGAGGCGAAGTCGAGGCCGAGGTCGACCGCCCGGTGCAGCAGCCGCCGACTGTCCTCGGTCGGGCGGTTGCCCAGGAGGGCGGGCGGATGGGTATCAGACACGTCCGAACTCCATTCGGTAAACGCAGCCTTCGCACGAGGACCAGGCAGGGGCCTGGGAGACGAAGGAGTCCCGCAGAGCCCCGTACGGCTTCGAGGTCCAGATCTCGGCCATCGGCGACTGGTGGATGTTGCCGAGCACATTGTGGGGTGAGGACTCCATGTGGATGCAGCACGGCGTGACGTCGCCGTCCTTGGTGATGTAGCTGGCGTCCCACGGCCAAGGGCACACGGCTCGGCCGGCGGCCGGGCCCGCCAGCCGGGAGTAGTCGAAGATCGACAGCTGCAGACCCAGCTCGTCGGCGCGGGCGAGGCCGGCCTCCAGGTGCGGCACGACCTGCGATGGTGCGATCGCGAACAGAGACTCGGTGTTGAGGGTCTTGTCCTCGCCCCAGTGGTGCAGGCTCTCCACACTGATGCGCGTGACGCCGTGGTCCGCGACGAAGTCGACGATCGCCGGGAACTGGTCGAGGTTAGCGGTGGAGAGCGTCACCGCGGCCGACAGTGCGGTGTCGCGGTGGCGTGTCATCTCCGCGGCCTCGCGCAGCGCGGTGGACAGTTGGGATCCGCGCAGGCCGGAGCGCATCCGCCCGAGCGCGGCATCGTCGGCGCCGTCGACGCTGACGGCGAGCGGGCCCAGTCCGGCGTCGAGGACCGGCTGGAGACGACGGCGCACGAGCAGGCCGTTGGTGTTCGTCGAGGTGAACACGGACCGGTCGGTACACGCCTGGACGAAGGAGGCGAAGTCGCGGACGATCAGCGCCTTGCCGGCACCGACGAAGGACACGTGGCCAAGATCGGGCAGCTGCTCGAGCAGCGCAACGAAGGCGTCCAGGGACAGGTGCCCGCCACTGCTGTCGTGCACCGCCCGAACGCATCCGGCGCAGGAGAGGTTGCACAGGTCGGTGAGTTCCACCTGCAGGTACTGGGGAGTTGGCGTCGGCCGGCCCGGTTCGAGCCCGTAGCGGTCGAAGTCGTCGGTGACGAGGAACTTCCGAAAGCGCTCCGGCACCACGATCGAAGGCACCTGTTCGGGCATCACCTGGTCACCTCCTTCCGGTAGACGGAGACCGTCTCGTCGACGAACGCCTCGAACGCCGACGCCCGGCGGCTGAACGACGGCACCCGCAGCTCCTGGCATCCAGCCGCCACATCGATCGCCTGTCTCCATGAAGCCGGGTCGGCGTACTGTTCGACGAGGTGGACGCCCTCGTCGTCCGTGAGGTGGCGCATGGATGGCACCGCCGAGGACCACACCGGCACGCCCAGGGCATGGGCCTCGTGCGCCACGATCGGATGGTTCTCCCACCACTGCGAGGGCACCAGCAGCGCCCGGGCGCCGGCCAGCACCGGTCCTACGTCGGAGCGGGAGAGTGGAGGAAGCCAGCGCACCCGCCGGTCGGCTGCGGCGACCAGGCGCATTCGTTTCTCGTAAGCGGCGTCGTCCGGCACCGTTGCGACCAGGACCGGCAGCTCGACCCGGCTGTCCGCGAGGGCGTCGAGCAGGACGTGGAGGCCCTTCTCGGGTGAGCATCGGCCAAGGAACAGCAGGTACTCGCCGCTGGCGCTGCTCTCGGCCAGCGACTGCCAGCTGTCGGGTAGCCCGTAGCAGGCCCGGTCCCGGACCATCTTGTTCACCACGACGCCGGCCATGGCGAGCTCCACAGCCTGGTGCGGTGTCTGCGTCCACAGCGCCCGCACCCGTCCGTTCAGCCACGCGGCATTGCGGGCCCGCCACGACTCCACGTCCCCAGCTGCTGCACTCGGCGAGCCCAGGCATCCCAAGCAGCTGGTAGAGGGCGCGGTGCTGGTGCACTGGCCACCGGTGGAGCGCACGAGGAGTTGGTGGTCGGGGCAGACGGCGGTGTAGTCGGTCAGCGTCGAGACGACCGGTACGTTCCGCAGCGGCGCGGTGTCGAGGAACGCCAGGCCGATGCGGCTGAAGTGCAGGACGTGGACGAGGTCGACGGCAGGTCGCGAGGCGAGCAACTGCTCGATGCGCGCTGCCTGCTGAGCCTCTTGGGCGCGCCAGCCAACCGGGTAGTCGTGTGCGAAGACCGCGGGCACGCTGATGTACTCGGCCGCGGTGCGTCGCTGCTGCGGTGGCGGGTCGTCGGCCGCCAGCCACGCGACGTCCAAGCCTCGCGCCATCAGGGCCCGGGCGAGGTCGTCGGCCAGGATTTCCGTCCCGCCGGCTTCCTCTCCCGCGAACCGGTGGGTGACCAGAAGAATGCGCATCTCGCCTCCCGTCAGCAGGTGTTGCCCTGGAGCCCGGCCCAGCGACCGAGCGGCGTGAGCTCAACGGGCATACGGCCGTTGACTCCCGCCGAGGCCGGTCGCCCGGGTGCCTCTGGGCCGGACAAGCGAAGCGGACCCTTCGCGTTGAGGTCCAGGGCCGCGAACGGCTCGGGCAGCGTCAAGGCCGTCCACCCGCCGTCCGTGAAGTCCGCGAACACGTTCACACCGAGCTCCTCGCCGGAACTTCCCGGTTCGGGAAGCGGTACCACCAGCTCCATGTGATCGGCCTCCCAGGAGAGGCGGACATCAGAGGCGTTCTCCCAGACGGGATCGGGGTGCGGAACACGGCGGAACCGGGCGGAGGGCGCTTCGAGCCACCAGGCGCCGTCGCGGGTGCATCGCAGGAACCGTTCATCGGGCCACTGGCCGGCGGCGAGATCATGCAGGGTGAACTCGCCCTCGCTCAACGGCTGCAGGCGGACGCGGACAGCGTGGACGGTGTCGGGCGTATCGCCCAGCTCCAGCCGCACTGCGAGCCCTTCGGGCCTTCGGGTGAGCGTGACGGTGAGTCCCGCTGGGTTGGCCAGTCCGCCTCGCACCCGGCCCGGACCGGCGAGCGGGACGGCTGCCTGTCGGCCGTCGGCAGCGGCGTCGAGGTGGGCCGCCGGCAGGTAGGCGGCTTCGGGGGAGGAGGCGTGCGCCTTCGCGGTGAGTCCGTACGGCGAGGGCAGGGCGTCCAGCACCTCGGGGTGCTCCTCGCGCAGGGTGACGACGAGGCGGATCGACAGGTCGGTCAGGAACCGGATCAGGTCGCACTTCACGCCGTCGGGCTTGGTGATGTCGTCATTGGCGAGGACCGCCTGGTAGTAGCAGCCGCCGCCGCACACGTAACGCGACGGGCAGGAGGAGCACTCGTTCCGCTGGTCGACGACCAGGTCGAGGTACTTGCGGCGCTCGGAGTCCTCGACGCCGGTGGAGGCGTGGCCGATGTGCCAGCCGGACTTGCCGATGAAGTGCGCGCACGGGTAGAGGTTGCCGTTGGTGTCCAGGTAGGTGCCGCTCTTGCCGGCGCCGCACCGGTAGACCTGTGCCGCGCGGTCCTTCACGCGGTAGAAGAACCGCATGAAGAAGTCCTCGGAGTTCAGCGCGAGCAGTCGGGTGAGGATGCCCTCCGGGGGCTGGGTGAGGATGTGCTCGACGAGGTCGGCGTAGCCCTGGCGGAAGGCCGGCAGGGTTTCGGCGTTGAGCGCGTAGTCCTTGTCGTGGGTGGCGTTGACCGGCTTCATGTAGATGTTGCGGGCCCCGACGTCCTCGAAGAGGTGACGGAAGATCGCCACGAAGTCGGTGCAGTACGCGGTCAGGACCGCCGAGACCCCCATGTCGGGGTGGTGGGCCAGCACCTGGTCGAGCACGGAACGCACGTGGTCGTACGTGCCCCCGCGGCCACCGGTGTAGAAACGTACCCGGTCGTGGACGTCCCGCGGCCCGTCCAGGCTGATGTCCTGGGGCGGGCCGAGCCGCTCGGCGAGCTCGGCCGTCATCGACAGCGTCGCGTTGGTGACCATGGGCCCCGCCCAGACCACGGCGACTGGCGAGTGGGCGAGGTTCTCGGCAACCAAGTCCTGGACCGTGTCGTGCATGTGGCGCACCAACATGGTCTCGCCCGCCTGGCCGAAGTCGATCCGGCTGTACCGGGCGTTCTCCCCGACCAGCCGCTCGCGGTGGGTGCGAAGGCCCCGCACCACCGTCTCCAGCGGGATGGTGACGGGCTTGCCGTCGGCGTGCACCCGGTCCCGGAGCGAGCAGTACGTGCAGCCCATGTTGCAGACGTCGGTCAACGACAGCTGGGCCTGCGGGTACGCCTCACGGTAGGAGGTGATCTGGTGGACCGGCTCCAGGCCGCCGCACGGACACGGCTGGTCAGAAGCGGTGATTTGCCCGCCGCGGACATGGAAGGTGTAGCCGTCCGCGAAGGAGACGTGCGAAGCATCGCTGGTGGACAGTGGAATCGCGTCGCTGATTACAGTTGACCTCTCGGGTTGAGACGGCGTGGATCGGGGCGGAACGGGATTACAGGTTGCGCGGACCAGGCAGACCAAGTCGGCGACGCAGCACGTCCAGCTGGCCGGCCAGCTGCTCCACCTCTACGTCCGGGATGGTGGCCGGCGGCGCGGGATCGGCCGCCTCCCGCAGGGCGAAGGCCCGGCGTACCAGGGCTTCCACCTCGGCGGCCTCGTCACCCGGAACGAGTTCGTGCAGGAGTGACAGCTGCCGGACCAGCTTCACCGGAGGCGGCGCAGCTGCGGAACGGGCGAACACGAGCCGGGCCAGCAGCGCCCGGGACTCGAACCACAGGTACTTGGCGGTGAGTTCGCGGCCCCGCTGCTCGTACTCGCTCGGCCGACTGATGACGGCGGTGGATGGGGCGGCGATGGCGGTGGCGATCCAGCCGGGGCTGTGATGGTCCGTGTCGGGCCGGCGCAGCTCGAACCACTCGTGGAGATCGCGGCTCAACTTCCTGTCCGCGCTGACGACATCCCGCTCGGCCGGCCGGGCGGCGGAGCCCTCGGCAGCGAGACCTAGGCAGGTGAGTGCTTCGATCACGAGGTCCTCAAGCGCCCGATGCCCGGTGGGGTGG
>NZ_JBEZUT010000339.1:0-9226 GCF_040636595.1 Kitasatospora sp. NPDC036755 | reverse complement strand
CTTCGCCAAGAACGCCTTCCCCGACGCGAAGGTGTACGGCAGGACCCCGGACGCCCAACTCCGGCTGATCACCTGCGGCGGCACGTACGACAAGAGCAGCCTGGTGCCGTCCACGGCGCTCACCAGCTCGCCTTGCGGACGCCCGGCAGGTGTCCGGCGTGGGCGTGGACGCGCAGGTTGACCCGGGAGAGGCCGAAGGCCCTCAGGTAGCCGCGCGGCCGGCCGTCCAGGGCGTCCCGGTTGCGGACGCGGGTGGCGCTGGCGTCGCGCGGCTGGCGGGCGAGTTCGGCCCGGGCGGCGGCGCGCTCGGCGGGGCCGGTGCCGGGGTGGGCGATGACGCGCTTGAGCTCGGCGCGGCGCTCCGCGTGGCGGGCGACGGTCGCGCGCCGCCGCTCGTTCTTGGCGATCTTGCTCCGCTTGGCCATCAGACCCTCTCCCCCCGGGCGCGGATGCGGGCGACGGCGGCCTCGATGCCGATCGCGTCCACGGTGCGGATGCCCTTGGCGCTCAGCGTCAGCCGGACGTACCGGCCCTCGCCGGGCAGCCAGTAGCGCCTGCGCTGGATGTTGGGGTCGAAGCGGCGGGGCGTACGGCGGTGCGAGTGCGAGATCGCGTTGCCGAAGCCGGGACGGCGCCCGGTGAGTTGGCAGTGGGCGGACATGGGTGCTCCCTGGCGTCCGGGAATGGGCGGGACCGGGCTCACGTTACACCAGATGAAAATGACATCCATTTCGGTGTACGGTTCCCAGCACCCGGCCCGAGACCCGGGAACCGACACCCCAGAGCCCAGGAGGACACCCGATGGCCCGCAGCGAACTGCGCCCGGTGATCAAGCTCCGCTCCACCGCCGGCACCGGCTACACGTACGTGACCCGCAAGAACCGCCGCAACGACCCGGACCGGATGGTCCTGCGCAAGTACGACCCGGCCGCGGGCCGGCACGTCGACTTCCGCGAGGAGCGCTGACCCCCGGCCGGTCCGACCGGTCCGACCACCCAAGCCCGACCCGAGAGGAGCCCCTCATGAAGTCCGGAATCCACCCCAGGTACCGCCCGGTCGTCTTCCGCGACAAGGTCGGCGGCCTCGCCTTCCTCACCCGGTCGACCGCCACCGGCGACCGCACCGTCGAGTGGGAGGACGGCAACACCTACCCGGTGATCGACGTCGAGATCTCCTCGGCGAGCCACCCCTTCTACACCGGCCAGTCCCGGGTGCTGGACACCGCCGGCCGGGTCGAGCAGTTCCGCCGCCGCTACGGCGACCGGCACTGACCCCGGAGAACGCCGACGGCGCCTCCCCCCGTCCGGGGAGGCGCCGTCTCGGCGTGCCTGCGGCGCGGCGGCGGCACCGGGCCGGTCGGGCCCACCGGCGGCCGCCCGGGTCACGGGTTCCCGGGCGTCCAGCGCTTCTCGACCCGGGCGAGCTTCCAGTAGCCGATGGCGATCACCCAGACGACCACGAACAGCCCGGCGATGGCGTAGCCGACGTTGTCCAGCGAGATGTCCGCGATGAACCCGGTGACCGGGTCCGTCAGGTCGAGCTTCTCGTGCAGCACCCCGACCAGCTCGATGGTGCCGATGATGAAGGCCACCGCGATCGACAGACCCGTGATGGTCAGGTTGTAGTACACCTTCCGCACCGGGTTGGCGAAGGCCCACTGGTACGCGAAGTTCATGAACGTCCCGTCCAGGGTGTCGAACAGGCTCATCCCGGCCGCGAACAGCAGCGGCAGGCAGACGATCGCGTACCAGGGCAGCCCGGAGGCCGCACCCGAGCCGGCCATCACCATCAGGGTGACCTCGGTCGCGGTGTCGAAGCCCAGGCCCAGCACCATGCCCACCGGGAACATCTGCCCCGGCCGGGTGATCGAGCGGGTCGCCCGGTTCAGCACCCGGGCCATGAAGCCGCGCGAGTCGAGGTGCGCCTCCAGCTCCTTCTCGTCGAACTTCCCGGCCCTCATCGAGCGGAACACCTTGAGGATGCCGAGCAGCGCCGCCAGGTTCAGCGCGCCGATCAGGTAGAGGAAGGCACCGGAAGCCGTCGTACCGACCACGCCGAGCCACTTGTGGGTGGGCGACTCGTCGTCCATCAGGGTGTTCGCCAGCTGCGCGCCGCCCGCCACCAGGGCGGCCATCAGCACCACCATCGAGGAGTGCCCGAGGGCGAACCAGAAGCCCACCGAGACCGGCCGCTTGCCGTCCGCCATCAGCTTGCGGGTGGTGTTGTCGATCACCGCGATGTGGTCGGCGTCGAAGGCGTGCCGCATGCCGAGGGTGTACGCGGTGATGCCCAGGCCCACCCCGAAGACCTGGGTACCGACCGCGTACCTCTCGGGCGCGACCAGGAAGATCAGCGTGCCGAAGGCCACCACGTGCATGGCCACGATCACCGCCATCAGCCCCGCCGTACGGACGGTGTCCTCGCGCCGCCACTTGAAGGCGGGCAGTGCGGAAGGGGCCGTGTTCGGCCCGTCGGCAACGGTTTCGGGCAGGGTCATCTGCGGATCACGCTCCAGCACCTCGTGGAAAACCTCGTGAGATGCCGTGGCCGGTCTCCTGGCTTACGGGACACCCGTACCCGCCTTCCCGGGCGTGGGGCGCCCAGTGGCTTCGTGGGGACGGACGACGCTCCTCCGCATGCGGAGGAACGACCCGATCACAGTGGCGAGGGCCGCTCCGGGCTGGGACCCCTGAGGGTCCGTCACCGGTCTTCCCGAGCACCACGGCGGGGAACACCGTAGGGCCGCGCCCCGACCCGTGCAAGGTTGCGCACCTGCGCAGGTGTCCAGGATCACAGGCCGCCGCCTGCGAGAATGTCCGCATGCATCTCGTACCGGCCGACCGCGCGGGCCACCGCACCATCGACGGGCACCGGGTCTGCGAAGCCATCGCCGCGATCGGCGACCCGGCACACGTCCGGTCCTGGGCGGAGCGCTTCTCGCTGCTCGCCGACCCCGGACGGCTCGCCCTGCTGCTCGCCCTCCACCGGGCCGGCCCCCTCGCCGTCACCGACCTCGCGGTGGCCACCGGCATGCGCGACCCCGCCGTCTCCCAGGCCCTGCGGCTGCTCCGCACGGCCGGCGTGGTCACCGGCGACCGGGACGGACGAGTGGTGCGCTACCGGCTCGTGGACGAGTCCATGCGCCCCATCCTCGACGAGTGCGCCGCCGCCGAGCACCACGAGCCCGGCGCGGCCACGGGCTGACCCCGGCTCGGCCCACCCCGGAGCGCGTCCTTCCCCGGAAGGACGCGCCGGACGCCGCCCCGGCCAGTACGATCATGATGTGCCGTCCCACCCCCACGCCTGGCCCGCCGACCGCTGGAACACCGAACCGGTCAAGGCCCGCGTGCTGGCGGTCGCCCGCACCCTCACCTCGGCGACCCGGGTCCTGGACGTCCTCAGCCTGCTGAGCCCGGAGGGCGTCGAGCGGTACTTCACCGTCAACCCCGGTTCCGCCTTCGCCGACCGCGCCCTGGACGAGTACCTGCACGGCCTGCCCGGCTTCACCGTGCTGGACTGGGAGGAGGCCGTCCGCCTCCGCTTCGACCTGGCCGTCTCCTGCGCCGTCCACTCCTCCATGCACCGCCTGGACGCCCGCCTCGTCGTCCTCCCGCACGGCGCCGGCTACAACCGACTGGTCACCGAGTCCACCGGCGACACGGTCAGCGCCGCCGGCCTGTCCCGCAACGAACTCACCCACCGCGGAAGGGTGTTCGTGGACGTCCTCGGCCTCTCCCACCCCGAACAGCTGGACCGCCTGCGGATCTCCTGCCCCGAGGCCCTGGACGTCGCCCGGGTCGTCGGCGACCCGTGCTTCGACCGGATGCTCGGCAGCCGACGCTCCCGCGACGGCTACCGTGCCGCGCTCGGCGCCACCGGCAGCCGACGGCTCGTCGTCCTCAGCTCCACCTGGAGCGCGCACTCCTCCTTCGGCCGCCGCCCCGACCTGCCCCAGCGGCTGGTCCGCCAACTCCCCGCCGACGAGTACACGGTGGCCGTCGTCCTGCACCCCAACGTGTGGAGCCGCCACGACCCCGAGGCGCTGCTCGACGCCGCCTGCCGGATGGGCCTGCGCCTGATCCCGCCCCACCAGGGCTGGCAGGCCGCACTCGTCGCCGCCGACTGCGTGATCGGCGACCACGGCTCCGTCACCTTCTACGGCGCCGCCCTGAACCGGCGCACCCTGCTCGTCGCCACCGGCGCCGCCGAACTCGACCCGCGCTCCCCCAGCTACGCCTTCGGCCAGGCCGCGCCCGCCCTCGACCCCGACGGCGACCTCGCCGCCCAGGTCGAACGGGCCCTGACCGAGGAGCCCGCCGACCTCAGCTCCATCACCGACCGGTCACTCGCGCACCGCGGCGAGTCCGCCCGGCTGCTGCGCCCGCTGCTCTACTCCTTCCTCGACGGACTGGACGAACCCGGGGACGAGCCGACCCTGCCGCCCTACCCCAGGCCCGTTCCGCACCCCCCGGCCACCGAGCGGCCCACCGCGTACGACGTCGAGGGCAGGAGCGAGGGCACCGAAGTCAGCCTGCGGCGCTACCCCTTCGACCCGAAGGACCACACCCCGCGCGGCTTCCACGCCCTCACCGACGACCACCCGGGCGACGCCCTGCGCTACACCGCCGAGGTCCTGGCCCGCACCGAGGCCCACGCCGAACTCCCCGCCGCCCGCTGGCTCGCCGACCGCGCCGCCGAACTCCCCGGCCTGACCGTCGCGGTGGCCGCCCTCGGCCCGGCCCGCCACCTGCTCCGGCTGCGCACCGGTCTGCTCCTGGAGGCCCGCGCCGAACCGGGCTGGGGAGACTCCGACCTCGCCGTCGACCCGCTGCTGCTCGGCTCCGCCGTGGCCTGCTGGCTCGCCGACGGCGGCGACCAGGCCGGCCTGCCCGCGCACGGACTGACCGTCCGCACCGGCGAGCACCGCACCCGGGTGTCCTTCCGCACCGGACCGTAGGGCCCGCCCTGCCGCTCGTCCCCGGGCGCGCCGCAGCCCCGGCGCCGGGCCCTACTCGGCCAGCTGCCGCAGCCGTTCGCGGCTGCGCTCCGCCAGCTCCTCGTTCGCCGACTCCTCGGCGAGGGCGACGAGCAGGGTGTGGGCCTGCGCCTCCTTCGCGTACTGGCTGCGCTCCTCGGCCCGCCGGGCGCAGTCCTCGGCCTGGGCGACGGCGAGGTCCAGCTGTCCGAGCGCCCGGTGCGCCCGGGCCCGGACCAGCGGCAGCTTCATCAGCATGTCGTTGTCCCCGGTGTCCTCGGCCAGGGCGGTGGCCCCCGCCAACAGGGTCAGCGCCTGCTCCGCGCGGCCGTCGGCGATCAGCGCCTGCGCGAGGTGGTAGCTCTGGACGATCTCGCCGTGCTCGTCCCCGCGGTTCTCCGCCAGGGCCAGGGTGAACCGCTCCACCGCGTCCGCCGGACGGCCGTCGGCCAGGCAGAACAGGCCGTCGGTCTCGTAGAGCACCCCGACCACCTGACGGTCGGCCACCAGCGGCACCTGCTCGGTGGCCAGCGCCAACTGCTCGGCGGCGAGCGGGAATTCCTTGCGGTCGAGATGGGCGCGGGCGAGCTGGTTGCGCATCCGGACCACGGCGTCCGGCCGGTTGTCCCACTGCGCCGACTCGATGCCGAGCCGGTGGGTGGCGATCCAGTCCTGGTAGAGCTTCCGGTCGTGGTACAGCAGCCAGAGCGACTCGCAGAGCCGCCACACCTCGCCGTGCCACCCCTGCCTGGCCGCTTCCTCCACCACCGCGCGGAAGTTGGCCCGTTCGGCGTACAGCCACTCCAGGGCCGCGGTCTCGGAGGGGAAGCCGGGCAGTTCGCCGCCGCTCGGGGCCTGCAGGCGCAGGCGCTTTGGGGCCATCGTCCGGTCCGCGAGCGACGCCCGGCCCCGGTAGTACGCCACGACTCCGGCGAGCAGCGCCGCGCGGTCGGGCAGCTCCCGCGCCCGGCCGTAGGCGTGCAGCCGCACCACGTCGTGGGCGCGGTAGCGGTCCTCCCCCTCGTCGCCGTCCAGCACCTCGTCCAGCACGTGGACGTCGCGCAGTTCCCCGACCGCCCGCTCGGCCCGCTCGACACCGACCGCGCGCGCCAGTCCGGCGGACACGAAGGGGCCGGGGTGCACCCCGATCAGCCGGTAGAGCTCCCGGCCCTGCGCCGACAGCCGCTCGTAGACCAGGTCGTAGGTCGCGCCGAGGTCGTTGTTGTCCTCGTCCTCCAGCATCGCCAACCCGCCCTCCCGGTCGTGGAGTTCGGCCACCACCCGGCCGACCGGCAGGTTGTCCCGGTCCAGCAGCTGGCTCCCGACCGCGTTCAGTGCGAGCGGCAGCCCGCCGCACAGTTCGACCAGTTCCGCCAGCTCCCCGTCCGTGCCCCGCCCGGAGCCCACCCAGCCGCGCACCAGTTCGGCCCCGGCCGTCGCGCTCAGCGGCCCGAGCCGGCGCACCTCGGCGCCGTCCGTCCGCAGCGCGGGCAGCCGTCGCCGGCTCGCGACCACCACCAGCCCGCGGGCGGGCAGCAGCGCGCGGACCTCGGCGGCGTGCTCGACGTTGTCGAGGAAGAACAGGCACCGGCGCTCGGCGGTGGCGGTGCGGAACGCCGTGAACCGCTCGGCCTCCACGGCCGGGGGCTCGGTGCCGAGCGCGCGCAGGAAACCGGCCAGCAGTTCGGGGAGGTCCACCCCGCCCTGGTGCCGGTAGGCCTTCAGGTCTGCGTAGAGGTCCCCGTCCGGGAAGTGCTCCCGGTGGTCCTCGGTGAACTTGACGATCAGCTCGGTCTTCCCGACCCCGCCGAGACCGGTGAACACCACGATCCCGAGCCCGCCCTCCTCGACCCGGCGCAGTGCCGCGCCGAGCGCGGCGATCTCCGGCTCACGGTTGACGAACGGGCCGTGCGGCGCGCGCACCTGACGGGGCCTCGGCACCGCCGGCGGCTGGTGGTGGAGGTGCACCGATCCGATGCTCCCGGCCTGGACCACGTGGCCGCCCACCGTGGCGCCCGACACGGTGTTGACCACCTCGCGCCGCTCCATCCGCCTGCTCCCTCCGACCGCCCGGGCCCCAGCCTACGGGCTGGGCACCCGGCCGGAGGGGCACTCGGGTCACCGGGGGGTGATCTCGCCCATCTCCGCCCAGCCGTCCATGCCGGCGATCTCGGTCGAGACGATCCGCGGCTTGGCGGCCACCGCGTACGACAGCTCCTCCATGGCCTTGACGAAGTGCGCGGACTCCACGTGGGCCTTGCCCGCGTCGCCGTCGCGGAACGCCTCGACCAGGACGAACTCGTTCGGGTCGTCGACGCTGCGGGACCACTCGAAGAAGAGGTTGCCGGGCTCCTGGCGGGTGGCCCGGGTGAACTCGTCGACCAGGCCCAGCCACTCGTCGGCGCGCTCGGGGCGGACCGGGAACTTGACCGTGATGAAGATCATGGGACGTCCTTTCGGGGGTGGCCACGTTCGCACATGGCGGTACGGATGGCGGCAGGCTGCCGGGCATCGGCGAGCGCCGCGTCCATCGTCGCAGGTCAGAACGGCTGTCTGCGACACGGGGGCACCGCGCGGCGGAGTCCGGCCCGGCTCACGCCGCCTGGCAGGTCGGGCACCAGAAGAGGTTGCGGGCCGCGTGCTCCTCCGTCCGCACGTCGGTGCCGCAGACCAGGCAGGGCATGGCGGCCCGCCGGTAGACGTAGACCTCGCCGCCGTGGTCGTCCACCCGGGGCGGGCGGCCCATCGCCTCGGGGGTGTGCTCGGGGCGGACGGTGTCGATCCGGCCGGCGGTGACGCCCTCGCGCATCAGGGCGACCAGGTCGGCCCAGATCGCGTCCCACTCCCGGCGGGTGAGGTCGCGCCCGGCCCGGTGCGGGTCGATGCCGTGCCGGAACAGCACCTCGGCCCGGTAGACGTTGCCCACCCCGGCCAGCACCTTCTGGTCCATCAGCAGCGCCGCGACGGTCGTCCGGCTGCCCGATATCCGGCGCCAGGCGGCCTCCGGCTCGGCGTCGGCGCGCAACGGGTCGGGGCCCAGGCGGGCGGCGACGGCGGCCTTCTGGGCGTCGGTGACCAGCGCGCAGGTGTTGGGGCCGCGCAGGTCGGCGTAGCCGTCCTCGTTCTCCAGCCGCAGCCGGATCAGCCCGACCGGCTCGGGCGCCGGGCCGGTGCCGAAGGTGAAGCCGCCGTAGAGGCCGAGGTGGACGTGCACCCAGGCGCCCTCCTCGAAGCCGAGGAAGAGGTGCTTGCCGGTGGCCTCCGCGCCGGTGAGCAGCTGCCCGTCGATCACCTTGGCCTCGTCGGCGAACCGGCCCTGCGGGCTGGAGACCCGCACCGGCCGGCCGCCGAAGGCCTTCCGGTTCTCGCCGGCGAGACGGTGGATGATGTGGCCTTCGGGCACGGGCGTCAGCTCCTCCGGGCGCTGTGACAGGACCCGTCCATCATCGCAGCCGGCACCGACAGCTCCACGACGCCGCAGGCCGGCGGCGGTCCGGTCGCGGGTCAGCGGACCGGCATGCCCATCAGCCGGGCGAGGATGACGCGGTCCAGCTCGGCGGCCGTGCCGGCGACGTCCAGGGCGGAGTTGTCGATGATCGGCAGCCCGGAGTTGTACCAGCCGGCCATCCGCCCGTGGATGCGGGCCACCTCCTCGTCCCCGAGGCGGCGGTTGCCGCTGCGCCGGGCGTTGCGGTGCAGCACCGAGTCCAGGCTGGGCAGCAGGACGACCGGGATCATCCCGGGGCCGATGTGCCGCTTCCAGCCGCCGAGTCCGATCGCCGGGCGGTCCGGGAAGACGGCGTCGTCGATGATGCAGGAGATGCCGTTGGCCAGGTAGTTGCGGCAGGCGAAGCCGCAGGTTCGGCGGGCCAGCCGGTACTGCGCCTCGGAGGCGTTGTTCCAGCCGGACTGCGGGTTCGCGAAGCCGGACTGCACCCACTCGCGGACGTCGTCCAGGCTGATGTGCGCGGTCGGGCTGGGCCGCCGCTCGGCCCAGTGGCGGGCGACGGTGGTCTTGCCGGCCCCGGCCGGTCCGATCAGCAGGACGGCGATCGGCCCGGTGGGCGCGTGCTGCCGCGGCGAGTGGAGGGGCAGTTGGACGGGTGCGCCGGACGGCAGGACGAAGTGCCCGGTGCCTCCGGCGGGCACCGGCGCGCCCGGCGCCGGAGCGGCCGCGGGAGCCGGACGGGCGGCGGGCCCGGGACCGGGCCCGGGAGCGGTGGGAGCGGTGGGAGCGGTGGGTCCGGGAGC
>NZ_JBEZUT010000338.1:0-9286 GCF_040636595.1 Kitasatospora sp. NPDC036755 | reverse complement strand
GCGGAGGGCGGCCATCGGTGGGACGCGTCCCGCGCGCCGCGCCGGGATCACCCCCGCGGCCAACGTGGCCGCGGTGCCGACGGCGTAGCCGACCAGCACGGAAGCGGGCCCGACGACCAGCGGGGTCGGGCCCAGGTCGAGGCCGAAGGAGGGCATCGCCGCGTGCAGCCCGACGGCCAGCCCGATCCCGGTGCCGATGCCGAGGGTGGAGCCCACGAGGCCGAGGGCCAGTGCTTCGAGCAGGACGGACCGGTTCACCTGCCGGCGGCTCGCGCCGATCGCACGCAGCAGGCCGAGCTCGCGGGTCCGGGCCCCGACCAGCATCGAGAAGGTGTTGAAGATGAGGAGCACGCCGACCAGGACGGCCACCACCGCGAAGCCCGTCATCACCGTGCCGAGGAAGTCAGTGGTCTGACCGGCCCCGTTGTCCGGGCTCACGGCGGTCGGATCCTTGGCCTGGACGTGGACCGCGCCGCCCAGGGCGGCAACCAGGCCGCGACGGAGATCGGCGGGTGTCACACCGGCGGCCGCGTCCACCCGGATCGAGGTGGCCGCGCCGGGTTTGCCGAGCAGCCGCTGCCGGGCGGTGGCGGTGTCGACGTAGATGCGGGTGTTGCCCTGGCCGGCGGCCTTGAAGTCGGCGATGCCGGTGACCCTGGCCTCGAACGTGCCGGGGACGGCGACCACCCGGATCGTGTCCCCGATCCGCACGTGGGCGCGGTCGGCCGAGATGCGGTCGAGCACGGCCTCGTCAGGGCCCTGCGGGGCACGGCCGCCGGTGAGCCGCACCGGCGACCGGTCGGAGTCGACCCAGTTGCCTGCCAGTACGGGGATGCTGCTCTTGGCGCCGAAGCCGGACATCCCGCCGCCCGCGTCGATCGCCTTGCCCTGCGAGTCGGTCAGCGTCGCGGTGTCGACCGTGACGTCGGGGTAGGCCGCCGCCACGCCCGGCACGGCGCGCACCGTCCCGACCAGGGTGTCGGCGTCCGGCAGCGTGCCGCCCTCACCGACCACGGCCCGCTGCACCGCGTCGCCGGCCTCGGCCGGCCCCGTGCCCGCCGGCAGCGGGGCGGTGACGGTGGCGTCCGGGGCGCTCGCCGCCGCGGCGTCGTCCAAGGCCCCGTTGACCGTGCCGATGAAGATCATCGTGCCGGTGACGAAGGCCACCGAGAGCACCACGGCGAGGCAGGACATCGCAAGCCGTCCCTTGTGCGCGAGGATGCCGCGCAGCGCCACCTTCAGCATCCGTGCTGCCCCCCGCCTCGGCGCATCCGCCGCAGGACGGCTTCGGCGGTCGGGGACCGCAGCTCGCCGGCCACCCGGCCGTCGGCGAGGAAGACCACGCGGTCGGCGAACGCCGCGGCGGTCGGGTCGTGGGTCACCATGACGACGGTCTGTTCGAGCTCGTCCACGCTCCGGCGCAGCAGCCGCAGCATCTCGCTCCCGGCCTCGGAGTCCAGGTTCCCCGTGGGCTCGTCGGCGAACACGATCCCCGGCCGGCCCGCGAGGGCTCGAGCACAGGCGACCCGCTGCTGCTGCCCGCCGGACAGTTCCGAGGGCCGGTGGTGCAGCCGGTCCGCCAGGCCGAAGGTCACCACGATCTCGTTGAGCCAGGCCCGGTCGGGCGTGCGGCCCGCGATCGCCATGGGCAGGGTGATGTTCTCCAGGGCGGACAAGGCCGGGATGAGGTTGAACGACTGGAAGACGAAGCCGATCCGGTCGCGGCGCAGCTCGGTGAGCTCGCGCTCGCGCAGCGCGGTGAGCTCGGTGTCGCCGATCCAGATCCGGCCGCCGTCCACTGAGTCCAGGCCCGCCAGACAGTGCATCAGGGTCGACTTGCCCGAGCCGGACGGGCCCATGATCGCGGTGAACGCGCCGCCCTCGATCTCGATGTCGATCGCGTCCAGCGCCGTGACCTTCGCGTCGCCCGTGCCGTGGATCTTGGTGATCTTCTCGCCGCGGGCGGCGGGCTCGGGCACGCGAGCCGGTGCCCGGCCGGACCCCGGTGCTTGATCCGGGGCGGGTGCTCGGTCGAGGGTCATGCGGGTGCTCCATCCTTCGAAGGCCGTCAGGTGTCGGACGGCTTTCCACGATGGCGGTCGCGGCCTGTCCACCGGATCAGGCCGCGGCACGGAGTCGGTGTCCGGGCCCGGGGCCCGGACACCGTGTGCGCACCTGGCCGCAGGTACAGGTCCGAAGATGCGACCGCAGACGGATGGCCCGCCCACGCGCCCGCGCATACTGTCAGGACGTGCACCTTCGGCCCCCGCTCACCAAACGGCTGACCCGCGTCCAACTCGTCGGGCTGGACGCCGCGGTCGGCATCGCGCTCCTGCTGTGGGGGCGTCCCACCGACGCCCAGCTCGCCACCGCCGGACTCTCGCTCCGGGGCTGGTACGCGCTGTTGACCTTGCTGGCCTGCGCGGTGGCGGCCAAACGGCTGTGGCCCCGGTCGGCCCTCGGGGTGTCGCTGGCGACGTACGCCACGATGGCGGCCTACGGGTTCGTCAAGTTCCCTTCGCTGGCCGTCGCGTTCTGCCTCTACCAGTTCGCGCTCTCCCAGCCGCGGTGCCGGGCCCTGGTCGGCCTGGTGCTCGCCGAGGCCGTCGTCGGCGCCGGTATGGCGATGGGCCGCGGCCCGGTTCTCCTCGACACCGCGTGGGCCGCGATGTGGTTGGGACAGAGCGCGCCGATCGTGGCCTTCTGGGCGGCCGGCATGATGATCAGGTCACAGCGCGCCCACGACGCCGGGCTGCGGGCCCAGGCGGAACGCCAGGCGCAGGCCCGCATCGAGGAGGCGCAACGGACGGCCATCGAGGAACGTCTGCGCATCGCCCGCGAGTTGCACGACGTGATGGCCCACAGCATGAGCGTGATAGCCGTGCAGGCCGGCGTCGGCCGCCACGTCATCGCCGGACACCCCGACGAGGCCGCCAAGGCGCTGACCGCGATCGAGACGGTCAGCCGCACGGCTCTGCGCGAAGTGCGGGCCCTGCTCGACGTGCTGCGGGAGGAACCACCCACCGCCGACGCGGCGGCCGCCTCGGACCTGGCGAAACCCGGACTGAGCGACCTCCCCTCACTGATCGAGCAGACCGGCCGCACCGGGCTCCAGGTCGAGCTGCGGATCAGAGGCGCCGCCCGGCAGCTCCCGCCGTCGATCGACCTGGCCGGCTACCGGATTGTCCAGGAGGCGCTGACCAACTCCGTCAAGCACTCCGCGACCGCCCGCGCCCGGGCCCAGGTCAGCTACCACCCGGACGGCATCGAGATCGAGGTGACCGACGAGGGCCGCGACCGCGCCGGTCCGCCCGGCGGCCGCCCCGGCCCCGCCGTCGCGCCCGACAGCCCTGGCGGCCAGGTCGGTCACGGCCTGATCGGCATGCGGGAACGGGTCGCGCTCTCCGGCGGCGACTTCGCCGCCGGCCACCTTCCGCTCGGCGGCTTCCGCGTCTGGGCCCGGTTCCCCACGGGGGAATCGGCGTGAGCGGGGACGTGCGGGTGGTGATCTGCGACGACCAGGCCCTCGTCCGCGCCGGCTTCCGAGTCCTCGTCGACACCACGCCGGGCCTCACGGTGGTCGGCGAGGCCGGCGACGGAGCCGAGGCGGTCGAGGTCGTCCGACGGGAACGGCCCGACGTCGCCCTGATGGACATCCAGATGCCCGGAATGGACGGGATCGAGGCCACCCGGCGACTGCTCGGCGGCGACGACCCACCACCGGTGCGGATCCTGATCCTCACCACCTTCGACCTCGACCGCTATGTGTTCACCGCGCTCCACGCGGGCGCCAGCGGCTTCCTGCTGAAGGACACCCCGCCGGAGGACCTCCTCACGGCCATCGGCGTCATCGCGGACGGCGAGGCCCTGCTCTCCCCCCGCGTGACCCGGAAACTGGTGGCCGAGTTCACCAGGCGTCCCCAGGTGGCGGTCGGAGCGAACCGCCGCCTCGACGAGATCACCGACCGGGAACGCGAGGTTCTCGTCCTGATCGCGAACGGCATGTCCAACACGGAGATCGCCGACGAACTGCACCTGTCGCACTCCACCGTCAAGTTCCACGTCAGCAGACTCCTCGCCAAGCTCGGCGCCCGGGACCGTGCCCAGCTCGTCATCGCCGCCTACGAGAGCGGCCTCATGAACCACCGGTGAACCGGCCCTCCCGCTGCCCACCCTGGTCCCTCGGGATGCGAGGCGCCCGCCGGACGGGTCGGCGTCGGGGCCCGTCACCCTCCTGAGAGGGTGACGGGCCCCGATCGCGTCATCCGCCCGGTCGGCCCCCCCTCGGCCACGGCGGTACGGCCGGGCGGGGTACTCCGCCCGAGCAGCGGCGGCGTGGCCGCTGGCACATCGTGCGCGGATGGATTGGATGACTCTTCGACGCGACGGCAGCGACGGTCCCCCGGGCCGGGACAGGGTGTGGTGGGCCGAGGATGCGACTGGCTCTCGTGACGTGCTTCAACGCCGACTGGCACTTCGGCAAGGTCCCCTCGCCGTACGTGCCGCTGAACCTCCTCGGGCTGGCCGCGGTGGCCCGGCGCAGCGGACACGAACCGGTGGTGGTGGATCCGACGCTCGCGCTGCTGGAGGGCCGGGTGGGTGACGGGCCGGAGTTCCACCGGGAGGTGGCGGAGCTCATCTGCGAGTCCCGGCCCGAGGTCGTCGGCCTCACCACGATGTGCAACTCCTACCCTCAGACCCTGGCGCTGGCCCGGCAGTGCCGCGAGCTGGATCCCGGCGTGCGGATCCTGCTCGGCGGCCCGCAGGCATCCGTGGTGGACGTCGCGACCCTGCGCGAGTTCGGCTGGATCGACGCGGTCGTGCGCAACGAGGCGGACCGGTCCCTCGTCCGGGTGCTCGACCGGTGGGCGGCGGGCGACGACCTGGCCGGCGTGGCCGGCACCACCTGGCGGGGACCGGACGGCGGCCCGGTGCGCGAACCCGCCGCCCCCCTGCTGCACGACCTGGACGAACTGCCCTTCCCCGCCTACGACCTGTACCCCTTCGAGCGGACCCCGCAGGACCTCGCACCGGTGGAGGCGGGCCGCGGCTGCCCGTACGGGTGCACGTTCTGCTCGACCAACGTGTTCTTCAACCGCGAGTACCGGATCAAGTCGCCGGCCCGGCTGATCACCGAGATGCGGCACCTGCGGGACGCCCACGGATTCACCCGGTTCGACCTGGTGCACGACATGCTGACCGTCGACCGGCGGTGGGTCCTGGCGTTCTGCGAAGCCCTGCTCGACGGCGGGCACGGCTTCGAGTGGGCGTGCAGCGCGCGGACCGACCGGGTGGACGACGAGCTCCTGGCCACCATGGCCGCCGCCGGCTGCCGCGGGATGTTCTTCGGGATCGAGACCGGCTCCCAGCGGATGCAGCCGCTGGTGCGCAAGCGGCTGCGCACGGACGCCGTCCTGCCGGTCGTCCGCTCCGGCACCGACCGCGGGATCTCCTGCACCGCCTCCCTGATCGTCGGCTTCCCGGAGGAGACCACCGAGGACGCGATCGCCTCGCTCGACCTCGCGCTCGACGTCCTGGAGCTCTCGCCGGACACCCAGGCGCAGATGCACCTGCTGGCACCGCTGGTGGGCAGTCCGCTGTACGAGGAGCACCGCGAGGAACTGCGCTTCGACGGGCACAGCTCCGACATCTCGCTCTTCCTGCTGGACGAGGAGGAGATCGCGACGGTCACCCGCCACCCCGACATCTTCCCGAGCTTCTACCACATCCCGACGCCGCACCTCGATCGCGACCTGGCCAAGGCGATCTCCGCCGCCACCTACACCTGCCCGACGCTGTTCATCGGGCTGCGCACCGCCGGCGCGGACCTGCGTCAGGTGTTGACCGGCTGGACGCGCTGGCAGCACCGGCACGTCGGTCCGGAGCAGCTCCGGCCGGACTACTACCTCTACGGGTTCGTCCCGGACCTGTGCCGGTACCTGGCGGCCGAGGTCCTGGACGGGCTCGGACCGTCCGCCCCGGTCCTGCGCGACCTCATGGCGTACGTCGAACTGCGGTACGCCCTGCAGCGCCGGCTGACCGAGGACGCGACGGTGTTCCGGGCCTTCGAGCACGACGTCCGGGAACTGAGCTCCGCGCTGCGCACCGGTGGCGGCCTCGACGTGGAGCGCGTAGCGTCCGACCTGCTGTTCGTGAACCTGACGGCGTCCCGGGGCCGCGGCTACGCCTTCCTGGAGGTTTCGGTCCCGCGCACCGCCGACCCGCTGGTCCGGCCCGGGGACCGGCTGGAGATCCGCGACCCGGTCCGTCAGTTGCTGTCCCGTCCGGAGCTGGTCATCCGCAACACCTCGCAGCGGCGCGCGTTCGCCGCGAAGCACCATCTGACCTAGCGCCACGTGACGGCGCTGGGGCTGCGGCGGGAGCCGGTCGGCACCGTCGCCGGGTGACCGGGCCGCGGCCGGGCGGATCCGCCCGGCCACGGCCCGCCGACCGAAGTCGTGCACGGGAGACCGGTGCACCGAGACGAAGGAGAACATGATGGCCGGAGACGTGGCGGCGGAGCGCGGCAAGCCCGTCGGCGACCTGCCGTTCGAGGAGCTGGCGTTCGAGGAGGTCCCGTTCGAGGATCTTCCGGTCGGCGAGCTGGGGCTCGTCGAGCTGGAGTCGCGGGTCGAGGCCGAGGCCCAGGCGAGCGGCGTCACCACGGTCGTCACGACGGTCGTCTCGGGCCGGTGGTAGCCGAACGGCCGAACGGCGGGGTGCGGGTCGAACGGCACGTCGGATGGCGGGGCGACAACGCCGTGGTGGAGGAGGCCCGGCGACCGCTGCGGCGCCGGGTCGCCCGCCTGCTGCAGGTGGACGGCCTGCCGGCGACCGCCGGCCTGCCGTCCGAACGGCGGATCGCCACCGGTGTCGACCCCCGGGTCTTCTACACCTACCCTCTGCTGTTCTACACCGCCTTCCCCCGCGTCTCGCTGGCGCAGCTCCGGGCGCTGTCCGTCAGCGGCTCGTACCTCTTCGACTACGTGCTGGCCCTGGACGAGGTCCTGGACCGCCCCTCCGCCCGCACCGGGGGCGGCCTGCTGCTGGGCGGCCTCCTCCAGCGCGAGGCGCTGCACGGGCTGTACGCGCTGCTGCCGCCCGCAAGCCCGTTCTGGGACCACTTCGACCGCTACTTCGGGCACTTCTGCCAGGCGGTGCTGCGCGAGGAGGCCCGGCACCGCGGCCTGCTCCAGCCGTACTCCACGGACGAGTTGGAGCTCGTCTACGCGGGCAAGTCCGCGATCGCCAAGGGCTGCCTCGCGGCCCTCGCCGTACTCGGCGGGGACGAGCGGCCGCTGGCCGGGCTGGAGGCCTCCCACGACGCCCACTACGTGGCCTTCCAACTCGCCGACGACCTGGCGGACTGGCGGATCGACTACCGGCGCGGGCACTACTCCTACCCCCTCACGGTGGCGTTCCTGCGGGCCGGCTGGCAGCAGCGGGTGGAGTCGGCCGCGCGGCCCCCGGTGTCCGAGGTGGCGGAGCTGCTCGCCAGGGAGGGCGTGGTCGAGGAGGTCCGCGCGCTGGCCCTGGACCACCTCGACCGTGCCGAGGGCGCGGCCGACCGGGTCCCCGAGGGGAGCTGGCACGCCGCCATCCGGACCACCCGGCAGCGGATCGCGGGCCCCTCGCTCGGCCTCGACCTGCCGACCGTGCCGCCCGCCACCGCTCCGCACGGTGCCCCGGCCGGGCCGGCGGCGGAAGCCGGGGCGGCCTCCTGGCGGGGCGACCGGCGGACACCCGCGACACCGGTGGCGGCGTCCTGGCGGCCCTGGCTCGACGCCCACCGGGAGCCGCGCACACCCGGGCCCGCGGTGCTGGCGGAACAGTTCCGGAGCCTGGCGGCCGCCGGCCCGGCGCGCACCACGGGCGAGGCCCTGTGCCAGGTCGGTCTGGCGATCGCGGCCTCGCGCCGGGCCCTCCCGCAGTACGGTCTGGCCGAGCACCTCGGCCTCTCCGCCGCCGAGTTGGACTGGCTCGACCAGCACCGCCCGTGGCTGGACGGCCTGCTGGCGCTCGGCCTCGACGAGCCGCCCGAGCCGTGGCGGCCGGGCCGCCCGGAGCCGTCGGGCGGGGTGCCGGGCTGGGTGCCGCCGGCGGTCGGCCGGTACCTCGGGCACCGGCTGGTGAAGGGATCCGGGCCGGGCGGCGCCCAGGCCCCCGACGTGCTGCTCCGCGCCTACCGCGCCGAGTCCGTGGCCTGAGGCGGCTCCTGTGGATCCTTGCCGGGTGCGCGACGCTCCCCCGGCCTTCGGCCGGGAGGTGCCCCAGGACACGCACCTCGCCGCGTCGTCGTCGGTCGCCGGTGCTCCGGGGACCCGCCCTGCGATGCGCGTACCCCGACGCCGCGACCTGATCCGATGAGCCGCGCGAGACAAGCCCTGGGACGGAGGCGACCGTGACACTGCTGCTGATGGAGACCCGTGAGACCGACCGGGAGTTCGCCGAGCGGTGGGCGGGCCTGCCCGGCCGCGAGGACCGCCCGTGGGACCCGGCGCAGCCGCTCCCCGGGGCGCTCTTCGACCACGCGCCGTTCCTGCTGTACGAGTACTTCGCGACCGTTCCGATGGGCGCGGCCCGACGGGTGGCGCTGGCCGCGCGGGCGGGCGGCGCGGCCCGCTTCCTGCGGTTCCGCCAGAGCCGGGGCCAGAGCCCACCGGCCCGGGTCGACCGCGAGTGCGCGTCCCTGCGTCGCTTCGCCGTCCGGCAGTTGGCGGACGACCTGCCGGGCCGGGAGTCCTTCTGGCAGTCGCTCACCGCCGGCTACCTCCGCCCGTGGGATCCCGCCGGCGCCGGGGCGGAGCTCGCGCACACCACCACCGAGGCGTTCGCCGCACTGGCCGGGACACCGGATCCCGTCGGACCGGTGACCGAGTCGCAGAGCCGCCTGTACGCCGGGCTCGCCCGATACCGCGAATGCGTCGACTGGAGGGAGGACTTCCTGCACGGCCACCCCTCGCAGCTCGCCCCCCGGCTGCTCGCAGAGCTTGGCCTGACGCCTGCGGCGAGCCGTGCCGCCCGCGGCGAGCTGGTCGCCGACGCGGCCCGCCGCCTCCACTACGGCGGCCTCGCCGAGCACACCCTCGACGAGGCCGCCGTGCAGCTGGGCCGTGCGCTGGCCGCGGTGACCGACCTGCCGCCCGCGGGCTGGGTGGAGCGGCTCATCGGCATCTCCGAGTCCGTCCGCCGGCTGCGCGCGGACCTCGACAGGATGCGCCGGGACGGGCTGGCCCGGGCGCGCGCCGCCGCGGGCCGCGGTGGCCGTCCGGCGGCCCGGCCCGGC
>NZ_JBEZUT010000337.1:0-9309 GCF_040636595.1 Kitasatospora sp. NPDC036755 | reverse complement strand
CGCGGCGGCCGTCCGGGGCCCGGTCGCCGGCCCGCAGCGCGTCCGCCGGGAGGTCCGGGCGGGTCTCCTGCGAGAGCGCGGACTCCCGGTAGCCGAGGTCGAGTTGCTGGGTCGCCCGGCCGCGGCGCTGCTCGCCGCGGTGGACCCGGGTGGAGAGGTCCAGCATGGCCGCCGCGTTGGCGCGGCGCTCCTCCTCGTAGCTGTCGAGCAGTCGCTCCCCGGCCCGCCCGGTGAGCACCGCGGCCAGCTTCCAGGCCAGGTTGTAGGCGTCCTGGACACTGGTGTTGAGGCCCTGCCCGCCGGCCGGCGAATGGACGTGCGCGGCGTCGCCGGCAAGGAACACCCGGCCGGCCCGGAAGCGGTCGGCGAGCGCCGCGCGCGGGCGGAACTCGGAGATCCAGCGCAGCTCGGTGACCTGTTCGGCGGCCAGGTGGGAGCGGTCCGCGACCACCCGGCGCAGCCCGTCCAGGGTGAGGTCGACGGCCGCCCCCTCCGGGGACTGGGCGACCAGCTGGAAGTCCTCGGTGCCGCCGAGCGGGCAGATCGCCAGCAGCCCCTCCTCGGCCCGGAACACGTGCCAGTGCTCGCGGTCCAGCCCGTCGATCCGGACGTCCGCGACCAGCATCGGGTCCGGGTCGACGGTCTCGCCGGTCATCCCGATGCCGAGCAGCCGCCGTACCGTGGAGCGTCCGCCGTCCGCCGCGACGGCGTAGCGCGCCCGGACCGGTCCCCCGGCGGCGAACTCGGCGGTGACGCCCTCCTCGTCCTGCGCGAGGCCGACCAGTTCCCGGCCGAACGCGACCTCGCCGCCGAGCTCGCGCAGCCGCCCGTACAGCACCTGCTGGGTGCGCCACTGGGGCAGCATCAGCGTCTCGGTGTACGGCTCGGCCTCGGAGGGCTCGGTCGGGTCGAACATCCGCTGCACGCCCTGCGGTTCGCCGTCCTGCCAGGTCAGGGTGGGCGGGTAGTGCCCGGCCACCGCGCGGACCCGGTCCAGTACGCCGAAGTCGTCGAGCACCTCCAGGGTGCGCGGCTGGAGGCCCTTGCCGCGCGAGCCGGGGAAGAGCGCGGTGCCGCGTTCGACGACGAGTGCGGCGACGCCGTGCCGGGCGAGGTCCAGTGCCAGGGCGAGGCCGGTGGGCCCGGCGCCGATGACCAGGACGTCGGTGTTCATGCCGCGAGGAGCCACGGCAACCTCCTTAACGTTGTTAAGTAGCCGTTGCCCACAGCCTGCACTTAACGGCGTTAAACTGTCAACCGTGACCCCGCAGAGAACCCCCAAGCTCGACCGCGGCCAGGTCGTCGACGCCGCACTGGACCTGCTGAACCAGGCCGGACTCGACGGCCTGACGCTGCGCGCCATCGCCGCCCGCCTCGACGTCAAGGCGCCCGCGCTGTACTGGCACTTCAAGGACAAGCAGGCGCTGCTCGACGAGATGGCCACCGAGATGCTGCGCCGGATGACCGACCGGGCGCCCGAAGCCCGGTCGGGGGGCGACTGGCGGGAGGCCTACCTGGGAACCATGCGCACCCTGCGCGCCGAACTGCTGCGCTACCGCGACGGCGCGAAGGTCTACAGCGGCGCCCGGTTCACCGACACCGGCTACGCGGCCGGCCTGGACGCCTCGCTGCGGCTCCTGGTCGAGGCCGGATTCACCCCGGCGGCCGCCGCCCGGGCCTGGCAGACCGCCTACAGCTACACCATCGGCTACGTCGTCGAGGAACAGGCGATGGGCCCCAACCCCTTCGACGGCGAGGAGGGCTACGACGTGGAGGCCCGCGCCGAACGCCTGGCCGCCCACCCGCTGGCCGCCGAGTCGGGCCGGGTGATGTT
This sequence comes from Kitasatospora sp. NPDC036755, assembly GCF_040636595.1. Classification (NCBI taxonomy): domain Bacteria; kingdom Bacillati; phylum Actinomycetota; class Actinomycetes; order Kitasatosporales; family Streptomycetaceae; genus Kitasatospora; species Kitasatospora sp. NPDC036755. Next base: position 7,475 of record NZ_JBEZUT010000337.1, on the reverse strand, counting down.
CCAGGACTTCGACGCGGGCTTCGAGCAGGGCCTGGCGGCGGTGCTCGCCGGGGTCGAGGCCACCCTGCTCGGCTGACGCCCCGGCGGGCGGCAGCCCCGTCCCGTCCCCACGACACGGCACCGCCGGGCCCTTCCCGGGCCCGGCGGTGTCCGTTGTCGCGCGGGAGCGCGGTCAGGCGGTCATGAACTCGCCCACCCGCAGCGCCCGCCGAACGATCCGGACGTCCCCGACGTACCCGTGGAAGACCTTGTCCAGCACCCCCGCGTAGGAGTAGCCGCCCAGCATCCACGGCCGGCCCAGCGTGGTCAGCCCGACCGCGGGCGTCGAGGGGTTGCGTGCCACCTCGCACCCGTCGACGTACATCCGGCTGAGCTTCCCGTCGTTGACCACCGCGACGTGCCACCACCGGTCCAGCGTCAGCTGGTGGCCCCAACAGGTGGACGCCCCGGTCTGGTTGAGCGGGTAGACGCACCACTGGAGGGCCGGAGCCTCGGAGAGGCTGAGCGTCCCGACCGGCTCGTCGGCGTCCGTCCCGGGCCCGTTCTTCCCCGCCTCCCCGCTCGTCCCCCACCGGCTGAGCAGGGCGGACCAGCGGCTCCGCGCGGAGTCCCAGTCGGCGGGCAGCTTGAAGAACGCCTCCACGGTGAACCCGCGCTCGAAGGTCTCCCGGTTCACCGGTGCGCCCGGCGCCGTCTGGAGGTAGCTGCCGCGGACCGGCGAGCGGGTGCCCTTGAACAGCAGGCTGCCGTGGCCCGGCTGGTCCGGGTGGTGCTCGGCCGACCAGCTGAGCGCACCGTCGGGCGTGCCCGGGGCGCTCTGCCAGAGCAGGTCGTTGCCCTGCCCGGACAGGTCCTTGACGACCTGCTGCGGAGAGACGGCCGCACCGTCCGCGCCGCCGTTGTCGAACCGCCAGTAGGCCACCGTGTCACGCACCAGCAGCTCGCCCGCCCGGCGGGCCGGGCGCGGCGGGACGGGCGCGAAGCCGGCGAAGCGGCGCTCGAAGTCGATCGCGAGCGAGAAGCGGTCCACGTCCGAGGTCAGCTCGGCGTGCCGGGCCGCCAGCGCGTTGCGCTCCTCGGCCGCGATCTGCTGGATCCACGGCGAGAAGGTCGACACGTCGACGGTGCCGCGGTCGAGGTCGAAGCGGTACGTCCGGATCATCGCCGCGCCGCCGTAGTAGCGGTCCTGGTAGTTGGTGATGTGGACGTGCACGTCGTGGCCGGCCCGGTTCTTCAGCACGGTGCGCCCGGGCGGCCAGTAGTGCCCGTTGACGGTCAGGAAGACCTGGTCGTTGCCGTCGATCAGCCGCTCCCAGAGCCGCTTCCCGTAGTCGGAGAGCTCGGCCCGCCCGCTGTCGTCCGCGTAGGCCAGGTCGTGGGTGGTCAGGATCACCGGCACCTCGGGGTTCGCCGCGATCGTCGCGTTCGCCCAGGCGAAGCCCGCGTCGGAGAGCCGCCAGTCCAGCGAGAGCACCATCCAGTCGCGCCCGGCCGCCCGGAACACGTGGCAGGTGTTGTAGCCGTCCGGGCTGGAGCCGCGGTAGCCGGAGGTGCGGGCGGCCCTGGCCTTGCCGAAGGTCTCCAGGTACGGGGTGCTGCCGCGCTGGTCGTCGGTCGAGGAGCGGACGTCGTGGTTGCCGGCGAGCACGCCGTAGGCCGCGCCGGCGTCGTCCAGCAGGCCGAACACCTTGGTGACGGCGGCGTACTCGACGGCCAGCCCGTTCTCGGTGACGTCGCCGAGGTGGGACAGGAAGACGATGTTGTCGTCCGTCCCGTCCTCCCGGTTGACCCCGCCGTCCAGCACGTAGCGGACCGAGGCCTCCAGCGGCGCGGGGTGGATCCGGTCCTGGTCGAACAGGTACTGGGTGTCCGGCATGACCACGACGGTGAACTGCCGGGCGTCCGGGTCGGGCTGCCAGCGCGCCTTCCCCTTGCCGTTGCCCTTCCCCGGCTTCCTCGTGCCCGCCCCGGCCGCGGGCTCGGGCCCGGCCGCCTGCGCGGGCACCGCACCGAGCAGGCCGAGCCCCGCGGTACCGACCCCGGCGCCCAGCAGACCGGCCCCGCGCAGGAAACGGCGCCGGCCGGCCGCCGCCGGCCCCTCCCCGTCGAGGTCGGCGGTCCGCGGGCAGCCGCACTCGTGCTCGGACGCCTGGATGTCGTGCATGTTCGCTCCCGGAAGTGGTGTGGGCCCCGACGGTAGGGACCGGGATTGGTCGTGGACCATCCGCCGGGCCACGCCCCGCTGAACAGCGGCCGAACCCGACGGGCGGTGGACCCCGGGGCCGCCCCTGGCGGCCGGCGCCCCGGGGTGCGGGCCCGCGCGGACCGGCCGTAGAACGGAGGGGAGGACACCGGTCGGCGGGTCGGCCGCCGGGGCGGAGGAGGTGGCTGCGATGGGACTGCCCCTGGCGGCCGGGCACGTGCTGGTGCGGCTCGGCGACGGGCCGCGGGAGTCGGCGGAAGCGGTGCTCGACGCGCTGGAGGCCGTCTTCCCGACCCACACCGGGCGCGGCCGCACCCTGATCGGCAACGTCTGGGAGGACCCCGCCACCGTGACCTCGGAGGGCACCCGGGTGGTGGCCGAACCCCGGATCCACCGCGCCCCCGCCGGCGCCGCGCCGACCCCCTCGGCGAGCCACTCCCAGTCCTTCGACGCCCACGCCGCGGGCTCGCCCGGGCCGCCGGTCGCGCTGCCCGGCGGGATCACCGCGGACCTGCTCGGCAGGCCCGAGGACGTCGAGCGGGTGCTGCGCGCCCTCGCGGGGCTCTGCCGGACGCGGGAGCGGAGCCGTACGGACCAGGGGCCCCAGCTGGCGGTACGGCTGCGGCTCGAACAGCAGGGGTGAGCGGGGGCGAGCGGCCCCCGCGTCCAGGGGCGGGCCGGCCCGCGGCGGGGGCGAGCGACCCGCTGGACGTGTGCGCGCGCCGGACCTGGGTAGGCGCGCCGACGCAACACCACCGGCCGACTCCGTTCGGGGGCCGTCATGGCCGTACAACGCAGACCAGGCACGCGACACGGGGGCAGGGCCCGCCCCGGGAGCGGCGAGCGCCACGACTTCCCGCACACCCCGCAGGGCCCCGGCCGCACGACACCGCAGCTCAGGCCCCAGACCACGGTGCGCCGGGGCAGCGAACCCGTGAACGCCCGCTCGGACCTGGAGCTCCGGCGGCTGCTGTCGCGGGTCTTCCTGGTGCTGTTCGTCGCGGGGGCGGCGCTCTTCGCCGTGCTGGCCGCGCTGGCCGGGCCGGGCCCCGTGCCCAACCAGGGCACCTACGCCTTCTTCGCCGCCCTGTGCGCCGGGTTCGCCGGCCTCGCGGCGCTCGACCTGGTGGTGATCCACCGGCGCCTGGCCGCCGGCCAGGGCCGCGACCGGGCCGACTCACCCGAGCGAACCGGGTCCGGCCCGCCCGGACGGTCCGGGTGACCACGCCGCCCGGACGGTCCGGGTGACCACGCGCGCCGGCCTCCGTAGGGCCGCAACCATCCCACCGGGTCTGGCCCGGTGGCCGTTCGGCACCCTCCGGGTTTGCATGGACTCACCGAGTCCCCAGCGATCCGGAGGTAACGCCGTGTACGAGATGTGGGCCGAGCACGACCCGGCGGTGTCCCCGCCCGCCGTGGTGTGGCACGTGGTGGCGAAGGACGACGCATCGTCCTCGCTCTGCGGCCGGTTCCTGGAACCCTCCCAGCGCGTCGTCCCGGCAGCCGACGGCGACGGTGCGGCCGGGCCCGACCGGTACTGCGACCCCTGCCTGGTCACCGTGCGCGAGGCCCTGGCCGCCGGCGCCCGGTGACCTCGCCCGGCACCCCTCCTTCGCGACGTCCGCGCTGCTCCGTCCGCTGTCCTCCGCCGTCTCCGCTCCGGCACCCGTTCGGGCGCGCGTCCGCGGCCGCCACGGTCACGGTCACGCGCTCACGGCAGCGGCACCGCCATCAGGCACGGGTGCCGGCTGCCGGTTCCGGGAGCCGCCAGGACGGTGGCCACCTCGCCGGTGATCTCCACCCGCAGGCAGCCGTCCGAGCTCTCCCAGACGAAGCCGCCGTCCGGCCCCACGACCTGCGTCTCGTGCACGACGACGACGGACGGCGGGGCGTGCCCGCCGATCGGGCCGGGGAGCGTCACCGCGTAGCGGCGGTTGAGGCTTCTCATCACGGCCTCCTTCTCTCCCACCCTGCGTCATCGATTCTCCCCTCGTCCGACCGCTTGTACACGGAGGATCTCGGTCCTCCCGGGGCGACCGGTGCCGTCACCGCGTCTGCCCCGGACCGGCGCGCTCACACACGGACAGGCCCGGCATCCCGGCTCCCGAGCGGCCGGGCCCGGCGACGCCACAGAGCGAAGCGCCGCGGCATGGGTCATCGTGACCTGAGAGCACAGCCGGCCGAGCCCGAGGAGACCACCCGTGGGAGCGAACGGCGCCGGACCGGACCGGAGGCCCGTACCGCTGGGCAGCCGCCGCCCCCGGGTGCCCTCGCGCCGCACCCCCGCCGCACTGCCCGGTCCGGGCCGGGTCCCGCCCGGGGAGCGGGTCCCCGCCGGGCTCCGGACCGCCGCCGGGTACACCTGGCGGCTGGTGCTGCTGGGGCTCGCCGCCTTCCTGGTCGTCGACGTCCTGACCCGGCTCGAACTGCCGGTCGTCGCCCTGTTCGTCGCGCTGGTCATCACCTCGGTGCTGCGCCCGCCGGTCGACCTGCTGGCCCGGTCGATGCCCCGCTCGCTCGCCGTCCTGCTCACCTTCCTGTGCACCATCGCGCTCGTCGGCGGGATCCTGACGCTGGTCGGCACCACCGTCGCCGAGGAGTGGAGCCGGCTGGGCAACGAACTGCGCGGCGGTCTCACCCGGATCGACCACTGGCTCACCCGTGCCCCCTTCCACCTCCGACCCGGGACGGTCACCGATCTGCGGGCCAAGATCGGCGAGTACATCTCCGCCCACCGCTCCGCCCTGCTCAACACCGCGCTCAGCGGCGCCGGCCGGATCGTCGAGCTGGTCACCGGGCTGGCGCTCGCGGTGTTCTGCTCGGTGTTCTTCCTGCACTCCGGCGACCGGATGTGGGCCTGGGTACAGCAGCAGCTGCCCGCCCGCAGCCGCTCGGTGCGGGAACGCGCCGGTCGGGCGGCCTGGCGCACCTTCGCGGGCTACACCCGGGGCGTGCTGATCGTGGCGGCCTCCAACGCGGTGCTGGTGGGCATCGCGCTAGCGCTCCTGCGGGTGCCGCTGGTGATGCCGCTGATCGTGCTGGAGTTCGCGGCGACCCTCGTACCGCTGATCGGATCCCCGATCGCCCTGGCCATCGCCGCCGTGGTCGCGCTCGCCGCGCGCGGGCCGGTGATCGCCCTGCTGGTGCTCGCGCTGATCGTGATCATCGGCCAGATCGAGGGCCACCTGCTGCATCCCCTGGTGCTCGGCTGGTCGGTGCGCATCCACCCGGTGGCGATCGCCGTGGCGGTGGCCGGCGGCACCGTGCTGGCGGGGATCCTGGGCGCGGTGGTGGCGGTGCCGGTGGTCTCGGTCGGCTGGGCGGTGATCGGCGAGCTGCGCGGCGGCGGCAGGCCCCGCGGTTCAGGGCCGGAGCCCCCGGCGGCGCGCGATCAGCCTGGTCGCCGAGAGCAGCAGGGTCGGCGCCCAGACCAGCGCGAAGACGGCCGGCACGGTGGCTGAGTGCGCGTCCGCGCCGACCAGAAGCAGGCCGGCGGACAGCGCCGGCAGCACCGACAGCACCGCGACCGGCACCCGCGCGGCGACCCCCAGGGCGCGGTCGAGCAGCCGGCCGGGCCGCCTCCGCATGGTGCGCATCGCCCGGTCGAGCCGGTCGTCCGTGCGCAGTTCGTCCTCGATCTCCACCAGGATCCGCAGCTCCCGGCGGGAGAGCCCGGGCCCGTCCATGGCCGTCACCTCCGGTCCGTGGACAGGCGGCTGCCCGGCCCCGGCGCTTCGTAACACCGCCCGGCCTACCGGGGCGGGGATCGCCCGCACCCCGATGACCTGGCAGGATTCCCGCTGACCGGTGCCGGAGGAGCCCCTCCCCGCTCCCCCGGCACGCACCGCGACCGAAAGGCCACCCCGTGACCACTCCCAGCACCGTCGCCGTCGAGCGGGCGGACGAGCGGAACCGGTACGAGATCTCCGTCGACGGCGAGCTCGCCGGCTTCACCGAGTACCGGGACCACGAGGAGCAGCGCGTCTTCTTCCACACCGAGACCGACGAGGCCTTCGCCGGCCGGGGCCTCGCCTCCCGCCTGGTCCAGGAGGCGCTGACGGACGTCCGCGCGGCCGGCAAGCGGATCGTGCCGATCTGCCCGTACGTCGCCAAGTTCCTGCTGAAGCACGAGGAGTTCGCCGACATCACCGACCCCGTCACCCCGGAGGTCAAGAGCTGGCTGCGCGGCCGACTGTACTGACCGGGCCCGGCCCGGGTGGCCCGGCCGGCGCCGGACCGGACCACGGGTGGCCCACCCGACCCCCGAGGTGGGGCCGTTGGGCCCTGGCCGCGCGGTCCGGCGCCCCGGGATCCTGGTCGCCGGTATGCGCCGGCTGGGAGTGGAAGGGCCTGGGGATGGGCGAGTTGGTCACGGTGAGGGCGTTCGAAGGGCTGGCCGGCGAGGTCCTGGCCGAGGCACGGGCCCGGGTGGCCGCCGCGGCGGCGGCGCCGGGGGTGGGGACGCTGGTGGAGTCCCTGCGGATCCGGTTCGCGGCCGTGGCCGGAGGCGTGCTGGCGCAGGTCAACGCCGAGGTGGACGGCCGGCGGATCCGCGTGCAGGAGGCCGCGGCCGGGCTCGGCGACTCGCTCGACCGGGTGAGCGACGCGCTGCGCGGCAGGATCAGGGCCGTCACCGGGGCCTGGGCTCCGCGCCCCTGGCCGGGCCCCCGTGCGGCGGCCCCCACCGGTCCGGGCGGCGGGGCCGCCCCCGAGCTCCGGGTCGTCCGGCGCAAGGAGCCCGCGCTGGTGTGGTGCTCGCCGGAGGCCGCCGCCCGGACCATGGACGCGATGGACTACGACATCCACCTGTTCACCGATCCGGCGACCGAGACCGACGCCGTGGTCTACCGGGTCGGGCCGACCGGCTACCGCCTCGCCCGTACCGTCCCCGCCGGCCCGGCCGGCCGGCGGACCTCGCCGATCACCCTCAGCCCGCACGGCGCGCCCCGGCTGACGGAGACGCAGGCCGTCGACCGGCTGGCGGGCGCGGAGCTGCCGTTCCTGTTCTTCGCCCATCCGGTCAGCGGCCGGGGCCGGGTGCTCTACCGCCGCTTCGACGGCCGGCTCGGCCTGATCGCCGGTCGCGTCTGAGGACCGCGTTCGTCCACGGCCGGATCCGACGGCCGGGGGCGTCCGACGGCTGAGTGTGTCCCACAGCCGGTGGAACCGCGCCGCGCCCCCCCCCGGGGGCGCGCGCGGGGGGGCGGCGCGGCGCGGGCGGGGGCGCCAAAAGAGGACAAGATAAAGCCGCGGGGCGGGTTGGGCGGCGAGG
>NZ_JBEZUT010000336.1:0-9396 GCF_040636595.1 Kitasatospora sp. NPDC036755 | reverse complement strand
GTCGGGGCCGGACGTCCGGCCGTCGCCGCGCGCGGGCTCCGGGCGGGCGTCGGGCCGGCCGAGGAAGGCGCCGGCGCCGAGGCCGCCGAGCTCGCCCTGGTCGGCCCAGGCCAGCACGTCGGCGGTGGACCAGCCGGGGGTGACACCGCTGCGGTTGATCTGGCGTTGCCACAGGTCGAAGGGTGACTGTTCGCTGGCCGCCGCCACTCTGGGGTGGTAGGCCGCCCACAACCGCCAGGGCCGGGGCTCGTACGCGTTGCGGATGAACTCGCGCAGTTCGGCGTCGCCCTCGGGGCCCGGCGCGAAGTGGTCCAGCACGGCGGTGCCGAGCAGCAGCAGGCCGCGGTCGTCGTCGCGCAGGGCGAGCTCGTCGAGGGCCCAGGACCAGTTGGCACCGGTGGCGGCGTACTCGCGCAGCATCAGCAGCGCGTCGCGCCGGCCGTACGAGGCGAGGTGGCCCAGGACGGAGAGGGCGAGGCCGGTGCGGCTCTCGTCGTCGGTGACCAGGTCCTCGGCGGAGTGGAGGTGGTCCTCGATGCCGTCGAGGGGGGCTTCCAGCTCCATGAAGATGCGCGCGTAGTAGAGGGAGCGACTCTCGACCTGCCAGTCGGCTCGCGGGTCCCTGGTGACGCACTCCTCCAGCGCGGCGATGGCCTCGGCACGGTCGGCGGCCAGCGCGTGGAGCTGCCCGTCACCACGGCCTCGCTGAAGGAGGCCTAGGAGGCTGGCACTGGGTGCTATCACTGGCTCGAACATGAGGTCAGCATCCGTTGCGGCGGTCGTAGTGGCAACGGGATTTCCGTCGCCGGGGTCTGTGGTCGGTACTGCGGTGGGCGCCCGGGCGCCGGAATCACCGAAGGTTACCGCCTCGGACCCCCGTCCGCACACAGGGCGACGAGGGCTCCAGCCACAGTGGCATATGCCACCGGAACTTTGCCTGCGTTCTGTCCAAATCGCCCGCAAGGGTGACGACGCTGTGCGACAGTCTTCTCACTGTCCGAACTGTCCGAACGGTCCGCCTGCCGCGGGCCGCACACGAGACGATGGGTCCGCCATGAACATGCCCTTAGGCGCCTCCCGCCCGCCGGGAGGCGCCATGGCGGACGGCGCCCCGACGGACAGCGGTTCGGACAGCGCCGACGGCGGGACGGACGGCAGAGTGGACGGCACGACGCACGAGCCGTCCGGCCCCCACCTCGGCGACGGCGGCCACCACGACGGGACCGGCCACGGCCCGATCGGCTCCGCCGAATGGGACCTGCTGACCGACGGGATCCACTGGAGCCCGGAGACCTACCACCTCCTCGGCTGCGACCCGGAGCACGGCCCGCTCAGCCTCGACCGGCTGCCCGACCGTCTCCCCGAGGCGGACCGGCCGCTGCTGCGGCGGATGATGACCGACGCGCTGGTGCACGGCCGCTGCGCCGCCGGCGCCCTGCGGGTCCGCCGACCGGACGGACGGACCGGCGGCGTCGAGTGCGCGGGCGAGCCCGTCCTCGGCACGGACGGCACCGTCGTCGCCCTGCGCATGCTGCTCCGCCCGGCCCCGCCGGCCTGAAGCACGGTCTCTCCGACCTGAAGCACAGTCTCTCCGGCCTGGACGAACGGCCCGCCGCTCCGAACGAGAGGCCCCACCGCTCCGAACGGACGCCCCGGCCCGGGCCCGCACGCCCGGCCACCGGTCGAACCAGGTCAGGTCACGTCAGGTCGGATCACGTCGGCTCGGATCCGGTCAGGTCAGCCGACGCCGGTTCTTGGCGTCCGCCGCCCGCAGCTCCCGGCCCAACTCCTCCCTCAGCTCGTCCACCACCGGCAGCCCCCGGTACTGCGCCGTCAACCGGTACATCTCGCGCAGCCGGTCCCAGGTCCGGTGCGAGGAGTTCTGGCCGATGAGGTTCATCACCATCTTGGCCTGGAACTGCGCCGCGTCCGGCTCGCCGGTGATCAGGTGCACCGAGGCCAGGGTGATCCGGTCGAACAGCGCCGAACGCAGTTGTCCGGTGCCCTCCCGCAGGGTGATCACCCGCTCCGCGTGCCGGCGCGCCTGGGGGGCCGCCCGCAGGTCGTGCTCGGAGAGCGTGCGCAGCACCAGGGCCTGCATGCCGCGCAGTTCGGCTTCGTCGAACACCTGCATCCACGAGGGCGGCGGCTCCGTCGCCTCCTCGGTGAACAGGTCCTCGGCCTCCCCGAGCAGCCGGTAGGTGTCCTGGGAGTGCCCGATCGAGGCGTGCGCCCACGCCTCGACCGTGTTGAGCATGGCGCGGGTTCTGGGCATCAACCGCCCGCCGGTCGCCTTGGCCGCCGACATCAGGTCGAGGGCGTCGTCGGCCCGGCCCAGGTGCACCATCTGCCGCGCGGCCCGGGAGATCGCCTCCCCGGCCCGCGGCCGGTCGCCGGCCTCCTTGGCCGCGTCGGCCGCGATCATGAAGTATTTCTGGGCGGTGGGCTCCAGGCCCACGTCGTGCGACATCCAGCCCGCCAGCACCGCCAGGTTGGCCGCGACCAGCCACAGCCGCTGCTCCACCTCCGGCGCGTGCCGGTGCGTCAACAGCCCGCCGACCTCGTTCAGTTGACCGACCACGGCCTTGCGCTGCAGCCCACCCCCGCGGGCCGCGTCCCAGGCCCGGAACACCTGTACCGAGTGCTCCAGCGACTCCACCTCGTCGAGCCCGACCGGGCCCGCGTCGTACACGTCCGCCACCGGGTGCGCTCCGCCCCCGGTGACCACCTGTCGGGGCCCGGGTACGGAGGCCGCGTACGCGACCGCGTCCCCGCCCAGCCAGCCCTTCAGCGAGTCGGCGATGACCGCCCCGGCCGTGAGCGCCGCTCCGGCGCCCACCAATCCACGTCGGTTCAGCATGAGGTCCATTCCCGTGAACTCGGTGAGGACCGCGGCTGTTCGATCCGGCGACCATGGCACTGCCGCGGACGCGTCCGCTCCGGACCTGGTGGGCCGGTGTCGTTCCAGACCGAGGTCCTCAGTGGTGACGACACGTCCGAGCCGCTCCGTGAACACGGCCGCCAGCACCCTCGGCACCGGATCGCGCGGGATCTCCCCCTGCTCGATCCAGCGCCGTACCCTCGACGTGTCGGTGGACAGCTGCAGCTGTCCCATCGCGGCACCCCGACGGTTGACCAGCCGCGCGAGCTCGCCCTTCGACCATCCGGTCAGGACGAACAGATCGGCCAGTCGGGTGTTGGGTTCCCTGCTCAACGAAGCCCCCAGGTTCCTCGGCTGATCCGAGGCTAGAGGCTCCGGCAAGTGCCGGGCGAGCATTCGCCACCGTTCGCCAGGGCCCGCCAGACTACTAAGCCAGTGCCCGAGGGGTGTGTTGTAGGGGTGCGCCACCTCGCCCCCCGGGTCGGGCGGTGTCCCACCAGCGTCGGGGCTGTCCCCCGACGGTGGCACGGGGCGCTCCCGGTCCTCACCCGAGGGGGTGGCGCGGCCGGGTGGCGCGGGAGCGCCGGGCACGGCCGACGGCAGTCCGGCCGACCGCATTCCCCAGGGTGCGGACGGCCGGAGCACCGCCGACCAGGGGTTCCTGACCCCGCGTCCGTGCCCGGCGCCCGTGCACCACCCACCGCACCGCTCGAGCGGCCGCGCGCAGTACCGCACCACTCGACGCACCGCACCACCCGCAGGGCCGCCGTCACGCCAGGAAGCACACGGCACCGGCCCTCCCCGCCCCCGCGGGGCAGCACCTGCCGACGGACCGGAAGGGACCACCCTCAGCCCATGTACTCCTCAGCGACGACCCCCACGCACACCGCGACCCGCCCCGCGCTGCGCCCTCCCACCGCAGCCGCCGGCCGCACCGGCCCCAAGGCGGTGCCCCCGGCGAGTCGGCCCGCGGCTCCGCGCGGTGCCGAGGGCCGGGCCACGGACCCCCGGGTCGTCCCGACCGGCCGCACGGCGCTGGGCCCCGCCGGCCGTACCGTGCTGGGACCGCGCGTCCCCGAGACCGCGTTTCCGGGCGGCCGGATGCCGCTGGCCCGGCAGGCCGACGGCCAGGTGCTGCGGGCCCGTCGGCCCGGCCAGCCCGTCGGCGGCCCGGAGCGGATCGATCCTTCGGCGCTCCAGACCCCGGCGGTCCGGGCGGCACTCGCCAGTGTCGCGCGGATATGTCCCGCGTTCACTCCGCGCCAGGTCCTGCGCGAGGGCAGCCGCCACATCCTGGTGGCGGGCACCATCGGGCGGGCTCCGGTGGTCGCCAAGTGCCTGGCGCCACAGGCGGTGCGGAGTGAGTACTTCGAGCAGCTGGTGGCCGACTTCCACCACGAGGTGGCGGTCTACCGGGCGTTCGTCCGGCACCGCCCGCCGGTGCGGCTGCCCCGGCTGGTGGCGGCCGACCACGACCGGTGCGTGCTGGTCATGGAGCGCGTGCCGGGGCGCCCGGCGGCCCGCGAGCGCCACCCGGTCAACGCGCCCACCCCGGGCGAGGTCCGGGCGCTGCTCACCGCGGTCCGCACGCTGAACCTCTGGCGGCCGCCGACCGACGTCTTCCAGCCTCGCCTGGACTACCAGTTGGAGATCGCCCGCTACCACTCGGTGGGCCAGCTCACCGACCGGGACGCCGGCGACCTGCGCGGCCTGCTGCACGGCCTCGGCCACACCCCGCTCCAGCTCTGCCACGGCGACGCCCTGCTCAGCAACATGCTGCTGGCGCCGTCCGGCCCGGTGCTGGTCGACTGGGAGCAGGCCGGCTGGTACCTGCCGGGCTACGACCTGGCGGTGCTCTGGAGCGTCCTGTCCGGGGACACCGCGGCACGCCGCCAGATCAGCCAACTCGCCCAGAGCGGCGGCACACTGGCCCGGGACGCGTTCCTGGTGAACCTGGCGCTGGTGCTGATGCGGGAGATCCGGCTGTACGACGTGCCGGGCGCCGGCGAGGAGCAGCGGATCATGATCCGCCGCCTCTACGACGACGCGGCGCTCGCCCGCCGGGCCGTCCGCGCCGCCGTCGGGACCCGCTGAACCGTGCGGGCACGGGTGCGGGCCCGGGCCCGCACCCGTGCCTGTGCCCGTCCCGTCGATCGGCGCGGACCCGGGAACGGCCGGCAGGACGGACCTACGGCCGGGCGTCCCGCTCCAGGGCGGCCCGGCCGGCGGCCTCCAGGACGGCCTCGTCGGGGGCCAGGTGCACCCGGCTGCTGAGCACGTCCCGCAGGTAGCGCTCCAGCGGGTGGCGCCGGCTCAGGCCGGGGTTGCCGGTGAGGGCGACGGCCTGCTGGACCACCGACGTCGCGGCCCGGGTCACCAGCAGGTGGGCCGGTCCGGTCCGGGCGACGGCCTCCGGCTCGCCCCGGTCCACCCGGGGGGCCAGGCCCTCGACCAGTTCCTCCGCGCCGATCAGCTGGGCCTCGATCTCGCCGAGGGCGGTCCGGTAGCGGGGCAGGGTGCCGAGCGGCTCGGTCAGATTGGCCGGGGTGCGCTGGTTGAGGAAGCGGATCAGCCAGGCCTCGGCGGCCCTGGCGACCCCGATCGCCACCGCGGAGAGCGCCAGGTCGTGCCAGGCCAGGGTGAGTTCGGCCTCGGCGTCGGCAACCTGACGGCCCGTCCGGCGACCGGGCGTCAGGCCCAGCGCGAGGTCGCCCGGCACCCGGACCCCGTCCAGCACCACGTCGTGGCTGGCACTGGCCCGCAGCCCGAGCTGGTCCCAGGTCGGGTCGATCTCCAGGCCCTCGCTCTCGCCGCGGACCAGGAAGGTGCCGATCCTCGGCTCCTCCTCGTCGGTCCGCGCGGTCACCGCCATCCAGGCGAGCGCCTCGGCGCCGGTGCAGTACGTCTTCCGGCCCGTCAGCAGCCAACCGTCGCCGTCCCGTCGGGCGACGGTGCCGGGCAGGTCGCCCGCCGCGGCACCGGGCTCCGCCCGCAGCGTGTTGACGAGCGCCGGGCCGCGCCGGGACTCGGTGAGCAGCCGCCGGTAGCCGGCCGTCGGCCAGTCGGCGCGGCGGGCCTGCTCGGCGTGCCGGAGCAGGGTGAAGGCGGTGACCACCGCCACCGAGGCGTCGCCGCGGCCGAGCCGGGACAGCACCCGGACGGTGTCGGCGAGCGTTCCGCCCGGTCCGCCGTACCGTTCGGAGACGGTGAGGGTGAGCAGCCCGGCCTCGTGGACGGCCTCGATCCCCTGGTACGGGAAGGTCGCGTCGCGGTCGTGCTCCTCGGCGCGGGCGGCCAACAGGTCGACCACCCGGGGCAGTCCGGCGAGGGCGCCGTCGATCGCGGCCCGGGCGGGGCCGGTGCGGTCGGGCCCCGGGCCGCCGGCCTCGGGGTCCCCGGTCGCGGGGGCGGGGGAACCGGCGGGCAGGGAACCGGCCGGTGTGGGGGCGGTGGATTCGAGATGGCCGGAATCGGACCGGTCGGAACCCGCCGATCGGGCAGCGGTCCGGGGACGGCGCCCGGCGGAGCCGCCCTTGGCCGGAGCTTCCTCCGCGGAGGCGCTCGCGGGCGAACGGTCGCCGGCGGACCGGTCGTCGGACACCCGGTCCTCGGGCGAACGATCGGCGGTCGAACGGTTGGCGGCGCGGGTCGTCATGATGCTGTGCCTCCGGGCGGCAGCGTGGGCTCGACGGATGCGGGCGGCACGCCGTACGGGCGCGCGGTACCGATGGGCGGCCCCGGAGGTCGGCTCACCGCCCGTCCCCTGGTGTCGGCGCCGGCCGGACAACCGGTCGGCCCCCCGCCGCCGGGGGAACGAGTCCCCCTCAGCGGCCCGGACACGCCGCGCTGGCGGTGCGCCGCAGGTCGAGGTGCCTGCGGCGGGTCAGCAGCGGAAGACGGCACGGCATGTTCGCGACTGTACGAACCGTTGATCGATACCGTCAAGCAGCGTCCGGGTCCCGGGCGGAGCCGGACGGCCCCGGCGGGGTCAGCCCTGCTGGAACATGTCCGAGGGGAGCGGCTTCAGCAGCTGATACAGGTCGTCCGAAATCGGTCGGTCCCAGGAGGCGACGGTGACCAGGACGCCGTCGCTGCGGCCGAACTGGGCGCAGAACACGCGTTCCTCGCTGACCTTGACCTTCTTCACGATCAGCAGGTCGTCCCCGAGCATCACCGGGAAGTCCTCGGCCGAGACGAACTCGACCGGCTCGTCGTTCTCCAGCGCCGCGAGCAGTTGCCGCACCTCGAAGGGCACGTCGTCGCCGGTCTCCCGGGCGGGCGAACCCTCGGGGAGGTTGCCGATGAACATCGCCGGGCCTCTGCCGCCGAACAGGTCGTAGCGCAGGAAAATCCCCTGGCAGGAGCCGTCCGGGCCGGTCATCATGGCCGCACCGAAGTCACCGGGCCAGTCGCCCGGGTCCATCGCGAGCACGTCGAAGTCCGGGCCGGCGGGCTGTCCGGAGCGACGGCGGAGAAAAGACATGGGAACATCGTACGTGTCCGGCACACCACGCTCGCGAGGTGGGTGGGGCGCCGACGGGGGACCACCGGGAGATCGACGCTCAGAGACCAATGTTGACTCTGAGCAACCGTCCGGGCTACGTTCGGTTCAGCACGACAGCCGTTCCGGGTTTCACCCTCCGGGGGGACGGCATGTCGCAACGCGGCCCTACACGCGTTTCCCTCACTGTGCACTCGTCGTGCCGAACTGCCGAGCACCCAGCTTCGTCGTCGCACACAGCACAACACACAAGCCAACAGTTCCATGCATCACAAGCCAGATCCGCGGGGCCCCGGCCTGTCGCTCCCGTGGATCTGCTCGGGACGCCGCCGCGTGGGGGCGTGCGGGTCCCGAGCGCCGGTGCCGTCATCCGAGTCGCTCTCGGCTTCGGCACCACGCCTCCCGGCGACTGCCGGCCCCATCACGGGGCCGGGACCGGCCGACGCACCCCGGTGCGCAGGGGATGACTGGGAGGATGGCCCGGCAACTGCCGAGCCGCACAGCAGGCGCCGTGTCTGGCCGCGTGGGGGCGGTGGGCACGGCGTCTGCCTGTGCTCATACTCTGAGCTGCGTTTGTCTAACAGTCAACAGAAATTCTGACGTGGCACGCTCAATGGATCATGAGTTGTGATGTTCGGACCCGAAAGGTCGCCCACGGAGCGGACCCCCGTCCATCGAGGGCCCGCTCCGGTGGTTCCCTGCGTGGCGCGCCTCAGGTGAGGTCGAACTCGCCGTCCCGGGCACCGAGCACGAAGGCCCGCCACTCGCCCGGGGTGAAGACCAGGATCGGCCCGTCCTCCTGGCGGCCGTCCCGCATCCCGATGTAGCCGTCCACGAAGGCGATCTGGACGTCCCCGACGCCCTGACTGCTGCACAGCCACTCCGCCCCGGTGAAGTCCACCCTGGGCTTCCCGCTCGGTGCCAGATCCGGCTGTGCCACGCCGACCTCCGTGTCCGTCCCGCTGTTGGATCCCACTGACCGCTCTCCTCCCGACGGCATTCCCGGACCAGCCTAGCCACACCGCCCGGCCCCGGTCAGCGGGTTGACGAGGACTCCTCCGGGCGGGGAAGGGCGCGGCCGGAGGAAGGGTCGAGGCGTGTCCCGACCGGCGGGGGCGGCGGGCAGCTGCCAGAGTGCTGCCAGGACGCCGCCACGCGGTCTCCCCGGCCCCGCAGGACCGTCCCGGCAGGACCAGTGCCGGGCGGGCCGGTGGAACGGGCCGTCCGGCCGCCCGCGGGAATCCGCGACCCCCACGTCGGCCCGCCCGGGCGGGCCCACGCCCCGATCCGCCGCGCTGTTCGAACGCTCGGCGCCGCTCGACCGTTCTGACCGACGATCCACCCACCGACCCACTCAAGGGAGCAGCCGATGAGCCGCCGGGACGGCACCCGCGCCGACGTCATCCCCATCTCCGACGCACCCTCGGCCCATCCCCCGGCACCCCGCACGCCCCCCTCGCCCACCCCGTTGCCCCGACCGACCCCGGCCCGGCCCTCCGCACACGGGCGGGTCGGGGTCGTCCTGGTCTCGCACAGCCAGGAACTGGCCACCGCCGTACGCTCCCTCGCGCTCGCGCTGACCGGATCCGACTCCCCCGCGCCGGTCGCGGCGACCGGCGGCGACCCGTCGGACGGACCGGGCATCAGCGCCGTCCTGGTGGCCGCCGCGACCCGCCGGGTGGACCAGGGCCACGGCGTGGTGGTGCTCGCCGACCTGGGCGGGGCGGTCACCACCGTGCGCGCGCTGCTGTCCGCGGCCGAGGAACACGGGCTGCCGTTCCCGGTCCGGTTCGCCAACGCCCCGTTCGTCGAGGGCGCGGTGGCCGCCACCGCGACCGCCACCGCGGGCGGGGACCTGGCCGCCGTCCTGGACGCGGCCGAGGAGGCCTACCGGCAGTACAAGGGCTGACCCGGCCCGGTGGTCATGGCGTCATCCTCCCAGAGAACTCGTACAGGCTTTCCCGCCGAGCGCCGCCCGGCCCCGGTGCCATCCGACGGTGCGCAGCGGCAGGCG
>NZ_JBEZUT010000335.1:0-9440 GCF_040636595.1 Kitasatospora sp. NPDC036755 | reverse complement strand
GCCCGCCGGGCGGGCGGGCGGGCGCCTGGGCATCAGGCCGCGGGGCGCGACGGATCGCCGAGGGGACCGAGCCAGACGGCGGTGACGGCGCTGACGTAGCGGGCGCCGCAGTGGTCGTCGGGGACGACGAGCTGCGGGCCCGCGGCGTCCAGCGGGGCGCCGTCCACGCTGGTGGCGAGCAGGATCTCCTGGCCGCCGAAGTCCGGGTCGATCTCGGCCCAGGAGACCACCGCCCGGTGACCGTCGGCGCCGACCACGGAGAGCAGGAAGCGCAGCCGCTGCTTGCGGCCGGAGAAGTCGATCCGGGGCCGGGCCGAGCGCAGCACGTCCAGCAGCGCCGGGCCCTCGTAGCCGTGGCGCCGCTCGCCCGCGGTCCGGCAGTCGAAGCCGGCCTCCACCCGGCGGGCGGGGAGGTCGCGCAGTTGCGCGACCGTCAGCTCGGCGGGGCGGTCGAGGTGGCCGTGCAGTCGGACGGTGGGTCTCACGGGGGTCACGGGGGTCATGGGGGCGCTCCCTCCTCGCGGGCCGCGGCGCTGCGGCCCGCGAGGAGGACTACCCGAGCGACCGCCCCGGCATTCGCAGATGCGATGGAAATGGTGGACATCGGCTCGCAGCTGCGGCTTCCGGGCGAAGAACGGGAAAAGTCGGAAGAATTCTTCGCGGCGGATGTCGATCCGGCACCGGCCCGTTCGACGCAGGGGTGAGAGGCGGGGAGGGGCCCCGCCCGCACGACCGAGGAGTCACCATGCCGCGCTTCATGACCCTGATCCGCATCGACGAGAACGCCCGCGGGGGCTGGGAGCCGGACCCCGGCTTCGAACAGCGGATGGGGGCCCTGTTCGAGGAGATCACCAAGGTCGGCGTGATGCTGGAGACCGCCGGCCTCACCCCGACCTCCCAGGGCACCCGGCTGACCTGGAAGGACGGGGACATCGGCTGCACGGACGGGCCGTTCACCGAGACCAAGGAGGTCGTCGGCGGCTACGCCATCCTCCAGTGCAAGGACCAGGCCGAGGCCCTGGAGTGGACCCGGCGCTTCCTGCGGGTCCACCCCGCGCACTGGCAGGTCGAGGCGGAGGTCCGGCGGATCGACGAGATGCCGGAGCCGCCGAAGTAGCGGCCCGGACAGCCCGGTCGACGGCCGTGGCAGCGTTTGCCTCCTCCCGCGCCGACTGCTCTGATGGGTGGCCGTGACGGAGAGGGAGGCGGCCACGGCCGTCGAGACGGTGTTCCGGATCGAGTCCGCGCGGATCATCGCCGCCGCCGCGCGGATCGTGCGGGACGTCGGCATCGCCGAGGAGCTGGCGCAGGACGCGCTGGTGGCGGCGCTGGAGCGGTGGCCGCGGGAGGGCGTCCCGGACAACCCGGGCGCCTGGCTGACGGCCACCGCCAAGCACCGGGCGGTCGACCTGGTCCGCCGCCGGGAGGTGTACGCCCGCAAGCTCGCCGAGGTCGGCCGGTCGGCGCGGGACGTGCCGCCCCCGGAGCCGGACGGGCCGGAGTCCATCGACGACGACCTGCTGCGGCTGATCTTCACCGCCTGCCATCCGGTGCTGTCGGCGCGGGCCCGGATCGCGCTCACCCTCCGGCTGCTCGGCGGGCTGACCACCCCGGAGATCGCCCGCGCCTTCCTGGTGCCCGAGCCGACGGTGGCGCAGCGGATCGTCCGGGCGAAACGGACGCTGGCGACGGCGGACGTGCCGTTCGAGGTCCCGTACGGGCAGGACCGGGCGCGGCGGCTCTCCTCGGTGCTGGAGGTCATCTACCTGATCTTCAACGAGGGCTACGCGGCGACCGCGGGGGACGACCTGCTCCGCCCGCAGCTGTGCGAGGACGCGCTGCGGCTGGCCCGGGTGCTGGCGGCGCTGATGCCGGCCGAGCCGGAGGCGCACGGGCTGGCCGCGCTGCTGGAACTCCAGGCCTCGCGCACGGCCACCCGGACCGGCCCGGACGGGCGCCCGGTGCTGCTGGCCGAGCAGAACCGGGCCCGTTGGGACGGGCTGCTGATCCGGCGCGGGTTCGAGGCGTTGCAGCGGGCGGGCACCGGACCGTACTCGGTCCAGGCCGCGATCGCCGCCTGCCACGCCAAGGCCCGGCGCTACGAGGACACCGACTGGACGACCATCGCCGCGCTGTACGAGCGGCTGCTGGCGCTGTCGCCGTCCCCGGTGGTGGCGCTGAACCGGGCGGTGGCACTGTCGATGGCCCGGGGCCCGGCGGCGGCGCTGGAGCTGGTGGACGGGCTGACGCGGGAGCCGGCGCTGCGCGACTACCACCTGCTGCCGAGCGTGCGCGGCGACCTGCTGGCCCGGCTGGGGCGGACGGCGGAGGCCCGGGCGGAGTTCGAGCGGGCGGCTGGGCTGACCCGCAACGAGCGGGAGCGGGAGCTGCTGCTGGAGCGGGCGGCGTCGCTCGACGGGGGCGGCTGAGGGCCGTCCGGCCCGGCGGGAGGGCGGGGACGATCCCTAGGAGTCCTCCAGGCGCAGCCGGGCGCTGACCGCGCCGAGGCCTTCGGCGAGCACCGCGAGCTGTTCCCGGGTGAGCACGTCGATCAGCAACTCGCGCACCAGGGCGACGTGTCCGGGTGCGGCCTGGCGCAGCGCCTCCCGCCCCTGGTCGGTGAGTTCGGCGAAGACGCCGCGGATGTCGCTGGGGCAGGAGCGGCGGGCGACCAGGCCGGTCCGTTCCAGCTGGGTGACCTGGTAGGTCAGGCCGCTCTTGGAGGTGACCAGCTTGT
This sequence comes from Kitasatospora sp. NPDC036755, assembly GCF_040636595.1. Taxonomy (NCBI): domain Bacteria; kingdom Bacillati; phylum Actinomycetota; class Actinomycetes; order Kitasatosporales; family Streptomycetaceae; genus Kitasatospora; species Kitasatospora sp. NPDC036755. Next base: position 6,703 of record NZ_JBEZUT010000335.1, on the reverse strand, counting down.
CGGCGAGCTCGGTCATCCGCAGCGAGTGGCCGGGGGCGGCGGACAGGTGCACCAGGATCTCGTACTGCTGGTGGGAGAGTCCGGAGTCCTCCTTGAGCTGGCGCTCCAGCCGCCGGTTGAGCAGGTTGCTCGCGGCGACGAAGCCCCGCCAGGCGGCCGCCTCGTCCGGGTCGAGCCAGCGGGGTTCGTTCAGAGAGGACATGGCTGCAGCCTACTCCTGTTGTTCAAATTCGAACAAAGGTGTACCGTCGATCGCAGTAGACGTTCAAATTTGAACTACCTGCTGGTCGAAACAGGTCGAACCGGTCCCGAGGAGGACGCCATGAGCACCGCGACCCCCGAGCGCATGCCCGCTCTGTACCTGTCGCACGGCGCGCCGCCGCTGGCCGACGACCCCGTCTGGCCGGGCCAGCTCGCCGCCTGGTCCGCCGACCTGCCCCGGCCCAAGGCCGTGCTGATGGTCTCCGCCCACTGGGAGGAGGCCCCGCTCGCCCTCGGCGCCGTCACCACCCTCCCCCTGGTCTACGACTTCTGGGGCTTCCCCCAGCACTACTACGAGGTCCAGTACGCCGCCCCCGGCGCGCCGGAGCTCGCCGAGCGCGTGCGCAAGCTGCTGCGCGCCCCCGGCACGCCCGTCCAGGACATCCCCGACCGCGGGCTCGACCACGGCGCGTACGTCCCGCTCGTGGAGATGTACCCGGAGGCCGACGTGCCGGTGCTCCAGATCTCGCTGCCCACCCTCGACCCGCACCGGCTGATGGAGATCGGCCGCAAGCTCGCCCCGCTGCGCGACGAGGGCGTGCTGATCGTCGGCAGCGGCTTCTTCACCCACAACCTGCGGGCGCTCAGCAACGACGGCCGGGTCACCTCGGTGATGGCCGAGTTCGACGACTGGGGCCGGCGCGCCCTGGAGGCCCACGACCTGGACGCCCTGCTCGACTTCGAGCACAAGGCCCCGGCCGGGCGGCTGGCCCACCCGCGCACCGAGCACTTCGCCCCGCTGTTCGTCACCCTCGGCGCCGGCGAGGCCGACCTGGACAGCCAGCGCAGCGTCATCGACGGGTTCTGGATGGGCCTGGCCAAGCGCTCCGTCCAGCTGGGCTGAACCCGGCCGGCCGGCCGGTGACGGCCCCGAGCCCGGGGCCGTCACCGGGAGCCGCAGATGAAGCGCCCGCCGATGCGCTCCGGCAGGCGCCGACGGGGCGGGTCGCGCCAGACAGGGTCGGTTATCGGACGAACTCGCGGCGCGGGCCCGGACACCGGCCCTGTCGTGTGACGCTCCGTCGCAGCATGAACCGACGCCGGAGGAGTGATCGTGCGCAACGGAGACGCCGTACGGGCCGCCCTGGACGCCTCGCTGGCCGTCCTCGCCCCGCACACCGGGGACCGCGACTGGGACGCACCCGCCGGACTCCTGGAGTGGAGCTGCCGCGACACTGCCGCCCACATCGCCCACGACCTGCTCGCCTACGCCGGCCAGCTCGCCGCCCGCCCCCGGGACCGCTACCTGCCGCTGGACCTCACCGTCCGCCCCGAGGCCGACCCGGCCCAGGTGCTCACCGTGGTCACCGCCGCCGCCGGGCTCCTCGCCACCGCCCTGGACGCCGCCCCGCCCGAGCTGCGCGCCTACCACCACGGCCCCTGCGAACCGCTCGGCTTCGCCGCCATGGGCGTCGCCGAGACCCTGCTCCACACCCACGACATCACCAGCGGCCTCGGCCTGCCCTGGCAGCCGCCCGCCGAACTCTGCCGCTTCGCACTCGACCGGCTCTTCCCGCACGCACCGCAGGAGCCCGCCGCCCACCCGGCGCGGGTGCTGCTCTGGTGCACCGGGCGCGGGGAACTGAACGGCCGCCCGCGCAAGTCCTCGTGGACCTGGCGGGCGGCCATGGGCGAGTGGCCCGATCAGGGCGCGTCCCGCGGGCTCCAGGCCTCGCCGGTGACGATCCGCTCGGCCCCGCTGCGCTCGACGCACAGCTCGTTCCCCTCAGGGTCGGAGAGGACCACCCAGCCCTTGCCGTCCGGGCCGCGGCGGTCGTCCAGCACGGTGGCGCCCAGGGCGACCAGGCGCTCCACCTCCTCGTCCCGGCTGCGGTCCTGCGGCTGGAGGTCGAGGTGGACCCGGTTCTTCACCGACTTGCCCTCCGGAACCCGGATGAAGAGCAGCGAGGCACCGGCGGACTCCACCACGGCCAGCCCGTCACCGGGGTCGTCCTCCTCGCCGACGGTGCCGTCCAGGGCCTCGGCCCAGAAGGCGGCCAGGGACTGCGGGTCGACGCAGTCGATCGTCACATGTCGTACCAGGGAAGCCATGCGCCTACTCTGAACCACGCCGTTCGGAGACGTCCAGTCGCTTCCGGGAATGCCGGTGGCCGTCCAGCGGGTACGGCGGGAAGGCCGGAACGATCTCCGTGAAGGCGTAGCCGCTCTTCTCCGCGACCCGGCAGGAGGCATGGTTGTCGCCCTCGTGCAGCAGGTCCATCCGGTGCAGGCCGTCGGCGGCGAAGGCGGCGAAGGCCCAGACCGTGAGGGCCTCCACCGCCCGCGGGGCGACACCCCGGCCGCGGGCCGGGCCCGCCGTCCAGTAGCCCACCTCGGCCGTCCCGCCGCCCGGGGCGCCGCGCTTGAGCACCACGTTGCCGACCAGCTCGCCGGCGTCCAGGACCGCGAAGGAGTACCGGGTGCCGGCCGCCCGGCCCTCGCGCTGGAGGCGCAGCCAGTGCGCGGCCTGCTCGGCGTCGTCCACCGGAGTGCGGGTGAAGCGGCGCAGGGTCTCGTCCCGGTAGGCCTCGATCAGGGCGGGCGCGTCGGCGTCCTCGAAGGGGCGCAGCAGCAGACCGTCGGCCGCCAGGGGTGCGGTGGCGGTCACGTGGGGCCGGGGCCCTTCCCGGCCCGCTCCGGGTGGGTGGGGCCGGCGTCGGCGGAGGCCTGGGCCGGCGGCCTCGTCGGGCGTGCCGGGCCGCTGGTCGTCCATGGTGTGCTCCCCGTTCCCCGTGGGTGGTCCCTGCGTGGGGCCTTCCCGGGCCCCCGGACCTTCCTAGCAGCCGAAGGGCCCGGGTGCGGGCGCGGGGTCGCTCGTCCGTGCGGACGCGGACACCGGCCCGGACCCGGATGCGGCATCGGCGCCCCCCACGGGTGACACCCCCGATCGGGGGTGTGCAGGGAGCGGGCGGGAGAGGACAGTGAGCCCCATGCAGATTCCACTCTCCGTGATGGACTTCCTCGACCGCGCCGAGCTGGTCTACGGCGACCGGGTCGGCATCGTCGACGAGCCGGTGCAGCCGGCCGATTCCTGGGGCGAGCTGAGCTACCGCCGGGTCGCCGAGCTGGCCCGGGCCCAGGCCGCCGGGCTGGACCGGCTCGGCGTCGGGCCCGGCGAGCGGGTCGCGGTCGTCTCGCACAACTCGGCCCGGCTGCTGACCTCGTTCTTCGGGGTGAGCGGGTACGGCCGGGTACTGGTGCCGGTCAACTTCCGGTTGAAGGCCGAGGAGGTGTCGTACATCGTCCGGCAGAGCGGCGCCTCCGTGCTGCTGGTCGACCCCGAGGTCGCCGACACCCTCAGCGGTGTGGTGGCCGAGCACACGTTCGTGATCGGCGCGGACAGCGACGCCGTGCTGTACGACTTCGACGGCACCCCGCGGCACTACGCGGTGGACGAGAACGACACCGCCACCATCAACTACACCAGCGGAACCACCGCCCGCCCCAAGGGCGTTCGGATCACCCACCGCAACGCGTGGCTGAACGCGACGCTGATGGGCCTGCACTACGGCGCGAACGACCGGGACGTGTACCTGCACACCCTGCCGATGTTCCACGCCAACGGCTGGGGCCTGCCGTTCGCGATCACCGGGCTCGGCGGACGGCACATCGTGCTGCGCAAGGTCGACGGCGCCGAGATCCTGCGCCGGGTCGAGCGGCACGGGGTGACCTTCCTGTCCGGCGCGCCCGCCGTGGTGCAGATGGTGCTGGACGCGGCCGCCGACTGGGACGGCCCCGTGCCCGGCCGGGACCGGGTGCGGATGATCGTGGCCGGCGCCCCGCCGCCCACCTCGGTGATCCAGCAGGTCGAGGAGCAGCTGGGCTGGGAGTTCATGCAGCTCTACGGCCTGACCGAGACCTCCCCGCTGGTCACGGTCAACCGCTCGCGCGCCGAGTGGGACGCCCTGCCGGCCGCCGAACGCGCCGAGAAGCTGGTGCAGGCCGGCGCCCCGGCGCTGGGCACCCGGCTGCGGATCGACGCGTCCGGCGAGGTGCTGGTGCGCTCCAACACCGTGCTGGACGGCTACTGGCGGCAGCCGGAGGCCACCGCCGAGGCACTGCGCGACGAGTGGTTCCACACCGGCGACGGCGGCACCCTCACCGACGGCCGGCTCACCATCTCGGACCGGAAGAAGGACGTCATCATCAGCGGCGGGGAGAACGTGTCCTCGATCGAGGTGGAGGACTGCCTGTACGGCCACCCGGCGGTCGCCGAAGTGGCCGTGATCGGGGTGCCGCACGAGAGGTGGGGCGAGACGATCAAGGCGCTGGTGGTGCTCCGGGAGGACCAGGAGGCCGTCACCGAGGCCGAGTTGATCGCGCACTGCAAGCAGCGGCTGGCCGGCTACAAGTCCCCCACCACGGTGGAGTTCCGGGAGGCCCTGCCGCGCACCGCCACCGGCAAGCTGCAGAAGTTCCGGCTGCGCGAGCCGTACTGGGCCGGGCGGGACCGCCAGGTCAACTGACGAGCCCCGACTCCTTGGCCGCGACGGCCAGTTCGGTGCGGTTGCGGACCCCGAGCTTGTGCATCGCGGACTTGAGGTAACCGGTCACGGTGTTGCAGGTGAGGCCCAGGTGGGCGGCGATCTCCGGGTTGGTGCGGCCGGTCGCCGCCCAGCGCAGCACCTCGTGCTCCCGCGGGGTCAACGGCCGTACGGGGGCGGCCGGTCGGGACTTCTCGCCGCTCCAGGCCGCGGCTCCGGCGAGTGCCCGGGTGGCCGCCGCGGCCAGCTTGCCGACGGCGGAGATCCGGACGTCGCCGAACGGCACGACGGCGCGCAGCGAGGCGTACACCACTCCGTGCACGGTGCCGCCGTGCAGCAGCGGGACGGTGAGCATCGCGTACAGGTCCTCGGCGGCGACGGCCGCGTCGTAGTCGTGCGAAATGGTCGTGGCGGCACGGTAGTCGGGCACCCAGGTGGGCGCGCGCTCGGCGAGCGCCCGGCCGCCGAGGCCGAGCCCGGCCGGGACGGGCACGTCGTGCAGCAGGTCGGCCCGGGTGCCGGCCCAGTGGCGCAGCACCATGCCCTCGCGGCCGGAGCCCCTCCCGGGCAGCGGCTCGGGCACGCCGACCAGGCCGACGTCGGCACCGCACTCGCCCACCACCCGGCGGGCGAGGTCGCCGAGCACCGCGTCCCGGACCAGCTCGGCGGCGCGCGCGGCGAGTTCGGGGTCGTCGGTCCGCGCGGCGGTGGGGGTGCCCGGTCGCGCGGCGTCGCCGCCGGGTTGCGCGGCGGTGGGGGTGTCCGCAGCCCTGGTCATCGCGGAATTGTCACACGCGGTGGGGCCGGTGGCGAGACTCCTGACATGCGTGTTTCGCGGAGTCGCGGGCACCGGCGCCGGGCCGGGCGTAGGGTGCCGCCGCGGGCTACCGACGGGTAGCAACAGCCTTGATCTTGAGGGGAAGCCGATGACCGACCCGAACGCCGCGGGCGACGTCCTCCAGGGCCTGCTGGCCGACCTGCGGGACGAGAGCGCCGACCTGGACGCGCTGGTGGCCGAGCTGCCGGCCGACGGCTGGGCCCGCCCCACCCCCGCCGAGGGCTGGACGGTCGCCCACCAGATCGCCCACCTGGCGTGGACCGACGACTGGACGGCCCTGGCCGCACACGACCCGGAGGGCTTCCGCGCCTCGCTCGGCGGGCACTTCACCGAGCTGCTCGCGGCCGGCGCCGACCCGGTCGAGGAGGGCGCCCGCACGGGTGCGGCCGCCGAGCCCGCGGCGTTGCTGGCCCGCTGGCGGGCCGGGCGGGCGGAGGTGCGGGCAGCGCTCGGCACCGCCCCCGCCGACCTCCGGCTGCCCTGGTTCGGCCCGCCGATGAAGCCCGCCTCGATGGCCACCGCCCGGCTGATGGAGACCTGGGCACACGGCCAGGACGTCGCGGACGCGCTCGGCGCCACCCGCGAGCCCACCGACCGGCTGCGGCACATCGCCCACCTGGGGCTGCGCACCCTGGGCTTCGCCTTCACCCTGCACGGACTGCCCGCGCCCGAGCACCCGGTCCGGCTCGAACTGACCGCGCCCGACGGCACCCCCTGGCCCATCGGACCGGCCGGGGCGCAGGACGTCGTGGCCGGCCCGGCCCTGGACTTCTGCCTGCTGGTGACCCAGCGCCGCCACCGCGACGACCTCGCCCTCACCGCCACCGGGCCGGTCGCCACCGCCTGGCTGCCGATCGCCCAGGCCTTCGCCGGAGCCCCGGGCAAGGGCCGGCGGCCCGGAGCGTAGGCGCGCCCCGCCGCGCACCGGCCCACCCGCCCGGGCCGGTTCGCAGGGGTCGCCCCCGGAGATCGCCCCTCACAACGGGCGGCCCTCACAACGGGCAGCCCCCGGAGGGCGGCCCTCAGACCCGAATCCGCAGGTAGTAGTGCGGTGTAGCGGCTGATACGACGACAGGTGTCCGTGCCGGTTTGAGATGATCGAGGTTCTCTACGCCTGATC
>NZ_JBEZUT010000334.1:0-9504 GCF_040636595.1 Kitasatospora sp. NPDC036755 | reverse complement strand
CGCGCCGAGCCCGGCGGCGACGACGGCGGCGACGAGCGCCGCGCGGACACGGGGGCGCCGGCGGCTGGTTCGGGTGCTCATGGGGGTTCCTCTCCTGGCGTGGGGGCGGCACGCGGCGCCGGCGGAGGGGAGCCCGGGTTCACCTCGGCGGTGGGGGAGGAGGTGGCGGGCGCCGCGCGATCAGAAAGTGGCACGGACCGATGTGGCCGTCAACCGCCGCCGTGCCCGTTCGGCCGGAACTCGGCCCTCCGCCGCCGGGAGTGGCCGATCGGCGCGCACACGCGCGACGGCCCCGTCCCGCGTGGCGCGGGACGGGGCCGGAACCGCCGTGGGGGCTGCTCGCCCGAGGCGGCCGCTCAGTCGAGGCAGAACTCGTTGCCCTCGATGTCCTGCATGTTCTGGCACGACTCGTTCTCGCCGTCGGCGAGCAGCAGCGTGCCGCGCACCGCGCCGAGCGCGACCAGCCGCGCGGTCTCGGCCTCGAGGACGGCGAGGCGCTCCTCGCCCACGAGCCCGGTGCCGATCCGCACGTCGAGGTGGACCCGGTTCTTGACGACCTTGCCCTCGGGGACGCGCTGGAAGAGCACACGCGGACCCACGCCCGAGGGGTCGGTGCACGCGAACCACTTCACGGGCTCCCCGGACTCCTCCGGTGCCGGAGGCGCGACGTACCCCAACACCTCGGCCCAGAAGTGGGCGAGGCGGACCGGGTCCGCGCAGTCGATGGTGACCTGGAAGTGCCTGAGCGATGCCATCCGGCCACCTTAACAACGGGCCCCGCCGTTCCACCTCCCATTTGAAACCGGCAGGTCGGCGAGCGGTCCGGGGCGCCCCGTGCCGAACGGAAGGCACGGGGCGCCGGGTTCACACCGGTCCGGGCCGGATCGAACCCCGGAGGGTGCGCCGTCCGTGCTACCGGCTGAGGACGGTCGGCAGCCGGCCCGGAGCACGGACGAGGGAGGACAGCGATGGCCTGGTACCAGGGGGCGAGCCGGATCACGGTGACGGCGGTGGAGGGACGGTTCCCGCAGCGGGCGGTGGTGAGCGTCCGGGGTGCCGCTCCGGTGGAGATCCCCGGTGAGGTCGGCGCCGTGCACGTCGTCGAGGCGGAGCGCTGGGAGCTCGACCTGGAGCACCACCACCAGGGTGCGTGGTGCCCCAACGTCCGTGCCGTGCAGGGGCGGTGGCAGGAGGTCCGGGGCGTGGCGACGCAGGTCGTGCACAGCCGCAACCGCGACGGGGCCGGCGACCGGCAGGACCGCAACCTGGTGCTGCGGATCGAGCGGATCGTGCCGGGCGGCAACGGCCCCGCGGCCGCGCCCGGTGCGCCGGCCGCGCGCCGGACCTCCGTCGCGCACCTCGCCCCGGCGGGCGGTACCAGGGCTACCACCAGCACCGCCGGTACCACCGGTGCCGACGGCAGCTCGGCCCCGGGCGTGCGGACGACCGCCTCGGGCGGCGGGTCGGAGTACTCGCGGCCCGCCGCCGGCCCGACCCGGACGACCACCTCGACCACCTCCTGGAGCGGCTGACCCAGGCCTCGAATGGACCCGGCCGGCGCCCCCGTGGGGCTGGGGCGTGTCTTGTGGGTCTTTGCCGGGTGCGCGGCGCCGGGGCACGCACCTAGCCGCGTTGTCGTCGGTCGCCAATGCTCCGCAGTGGCTCCCTCCTCCGCCTTACGATGCACGCACCCCAACGCCGCGCCCTGATCCGACAAGACCCACAAGACACGCCCTGGCGCCGGCCGTCTTCCTTCGCGAACAGCCCTACGGCAGCCAGTAGTTGCCCGAGACCACGATCATCGACTGGAGCTGGACGCTGCTCCCGTAGTAGAGCGAGGAGTCGATCGGCGTGGAGACCAGCCTGCCCCACAGGGCGTCGAGCCAGGCCTGGGAGTTCGGGTCGGTCATCGCGGCCACCGCGAACGGGGCGGTGAACGCCATGTCGTGGCCGCTGTCGAAGGCCGAGCCGTTGAGGTGGTAGCCGGAGACGATGCCGCCCGTGTTGCCGCCGGTCTTGGTCCGGATCCAGGAGTTCAGCTTGCGGGCCGCGGCGAGCGAGGCGGAGTCGCCGCTGGTCACGGCGTCGGTGCCGATCCGCCAGGGGTCGCGGCAGGCGTTCCAGCCGTAGTCGCCGTCGTTGGCGCTCTCCAGAACCTTCCCGGGGGCGGGCTTGGGGGTGGTGTTGGTGTTGACCACGAAGTCGGCCAGCAGGCCGGTGGCCGAGGCGTAGGTGGACTGCTGGGAGGCGATCAGGTTCTGGTGGGCGGTGCGGATGGTGTCCCAGGCGGCGTCGCCCGTCGCGGTCCGGAACGCGCGGAAGTGGTCGATCATCCAGTCGGAGGAGCGGGTCACGTAGTACAGCGAGTCGCCGGAGCCGGACCAGTCGCCGAGCCTGGTCAGGTGGGTGGTCGGGTTGATCTCGCTCGCCTTGATCGCGTTGATGTGCTTGACCGCGAGGCCCTTGTAGTCGTACGTCCCGGTGGAGCCCCACTGCCGGTCGGCGAGCAGCAGCCCGTAGGCGACGTCGAGGTCCCCGTCGGTCGCCGAGTCGGAGCCGTTCACGCTCTTGCAGGAGGAGTCCTGTTCGGCGGCCAGCAGGTTGGCGTTGTTGACGGACGGGTGGGCCAGCACGTACTTCACCAGGCCGTCGAAGGCGGTCTTCGCGTCGGGGTCGGCGCCGGCCATCAGCGCGGTGATCACCATGCCGTAGCCCTGGCCCTCGGCCACGTACGGGTGGTCGGCGTCGGGGGAGCGGACCTGGAACCAGCCGTTGCCGCAGTTCTTCTTGAGGAAGGCGGACTTCCAGGCGTTGTACTTGTCGATCACCTGCTGGTCGATGGCCGACTGGGCGCCGCCCGGGCGCAGGGTGCCCGCCGCGTACGGGAAGGCGTGGCTGCCGAAGGGGACCTTCGGGGCGGCGGCGGCCGCGGCGGTGGTGTCGTTCGTGGCGGCCCTGGCGTCAGCGTTCGCCGCGATCGCGGCGGGCAGCAGGGCGAGGACGGTGGGGGCCAGCACGGCGGTGGCGAGGGCACTCGTGAGTCGACGCATGTCTGCTCGATTCTCTGGTCGTGCGGGGGAGTGCGCTTCAGGATCGCGACTCGGCGAGGACGCGTCAAGAGGTATAGTTAGGAACATTTCCCAAAGTCGGCGCGCCGCCGGCTGGTGGCGCCCCCGGGTGCGCCGACGTCGGGAAACGCTCCTCACGAAGGTTCGGTGCCGCCGGGCATGGCCGGGGCCGGTGGGGTGCCCCTGTCGTTCACCTTTCCTTCCGGCCTCCGCGGCGGTATTCCGCCCCCCTCCGGGGGCAATCCGGTTCCCCGGGTTCCGGCGGCCGGAAAGTGAGTTTTGACATTCCGCTTAAAGTCATACAGTCTTCTCGGCATGTCTGACCGTCACCCGATCGAGTGCGCCGCCATCGAGCTGGCGCTGATCGGCGTGGCCGCGCACTGCGTTTCCGACAACCTCTGTCGCTGAATCCGCCTGTCCCGACGCGTTGCGGTGATCGCCGCCTCGGGACGTCGCCCCTCCCCGCGGGCGCGGTGCCGCTCACTCTTCCCAAGGCCTCACTGTCGCCCGCCTTCCTCCGTACACCATCGGTAGCGAAAGGCTCCCTTTCCGATGTCTCGAACCACCTTCACCCCCCGCCGCCTCGCCCTGGCGACCGTCACCGTCGCACTCGTCGTCGGACTGGCGGCGTGCGGACCGGAGGCCGACGGCGGTGCCGGCACCGGCAAGAACGCGGCACCGCAGCAGGGCGGCACCCTCACCGTCCTCAACCAGAACCCGCAGGAGCAGTTCGACCCCGCACGGCTCTACACCTCCGGCGGCGGCAACGTCCCCTCGCTGGTCTTCCGGACCCTCACCACCCGCAACCGGGCCGACGGCGCGGCCGGCACCAAGGTCGTCCCGGACCTCGCCACCGACACCGGCACCCCCTCCGAGGGGGCCACGGTGTGGACGTACCACCTCAAGGACAACCTGAAGTTCGAGGACGGCTCGCCGATCACCACCGCCGACGTCAAGTACGGCATCGAAAGGTCATTCGCCCCCGAACTCTCCGGCGGCGCACCGTTCCTGAGGGACTGGCTGGTCGGCGCCGCCGACTACCAGGGCCCGTACAAGGACGGCCGCACCCTGGACGCCATCGAGACGCCGGACGAGAAGACCATCGTCTTCCGCCTCAACAAGCCCGAGGGCGACTTCCCGTACCTCGCGACCCAGACGCAGTTCGCCCCCGTCCCGAAGGACAAGGACACCGGGGCGAAGTACCAGGACCACCCGGTCTCCTCCGGCCCCTACCAGGTCGTCAAGAACGAGAACGACGGCGCCCACCTCGTCCTCAAGCGCAACCCCAACTGGTCGGCGGCGACGGACGACCAGCGCAAGGCGTACCCCGACACCATCGACGTGCAGTCCGGGCTCGACCCGGCGGTGATCAACCAGCGGCTCTCCGCGGGCACCGGTGCCGACGCGGCCGCCGTCACCACCGACACCAACCTCGGCCCCTCCGAACTCGCCCAGGTGAAGAACGACAAGGCGCTCGCCGCCCGCGTCGGCACCGGCCACTTCGGCTTCGTCAACTACCTGGCGTTCAACCCGAAGGTCAAGCCCTTCGACGACCCGAAGGTGCGCCAGGCCGTCGCCTACGCGATCAACCGCACCTCGGTCGTCAACGCCGCCGGCGGCTCCTCGCTCGCCGAGGCCGCCACCACCTTCCTGCCCGAGCAGGAGACCTTCGGCCACACGCCGTACGACCCGTTCCCGGCCGGTGCCACCGGCAACGCCGAGAAGGCCAAGGAGCTGCTGAAGGAGGCCGGTTACCCGGACGGCCTGACCATCACGCTCACCCACTCCACCGCCGTCGGCAAGGGCTACGGCCCGGACCTCGCCACCGCCGTCCAGGACGGTCTGAAGGCGGCCGGGATCACCGTCCAGCTGGAGGCCCTGGACTCCAACCGGTACTCCAAGACGATCCACGGCGTCAGCACCGAGCCCGGCCTCTTCCTCACCGGCTGGGGCGCCGACTGGCCGTCCGGCGGCCCGTTCCTGGCACCGATCTTCGACGGCCGGCAGATCGTCACCGACGGCTACAACTTCAACACCGCGCAGCTGAACGACCCCTCGGTGAACGACGAGATCGACCAGATCAACAAGATCACCGACCACGCCGAGGCCGCCAAGCGCTGGGGCGCCCTGGACCAGCGGATCGGCGAGCAGGCCCTGACCGTCCCGCTGTTCCACCCCGTGTACAAGCGGCTGTCCGGCAAGGACGTCCGCAACATCGTGATCAGCGACTGGACCGGCGTGCTGGACATCTCCCAGGTCGCGGTCAAGTAGCGGGCGGCAACGGACGGATCGACCGGATCGAACGGACCACCATGGCTCCACAGGAATCCACGGCCGGGGAGGCCCCCGCGGCCTCCCCGGCCCCCGGGGGACGGCAGGTGTGGCGGCGGCTGCTCGCGCGGCGCACCGCCCTCGCCGCGGGCCTCGTCATCGTCCTGCTCGTCCTGATCGCGGCGGCGGCACCGCTGCTCAGCGCGCTCGAGGGCCAGGACCCCACCAGCTACCACAACGACCTGCTCGACTCGGCGGCCGGCGGGGTGCCCACCGGCTCCTTCGGCGGCGTCAGCGCCGAGCACTGGCTGGGCGTCGAACCCGGCACCGGGCGGGACGTCTTCGCCCGGCTCGTGCACGGCGCCCGGATCTCGCTGCTCGTCGCCGTCGGCGCCACCGTCGTCCAGGTGACGATCGGCGTCCTGGTCGGCCTCGCCGCGGGCCTCGGCAGCCGGGTGCTCGACCAGGTGATCGGCAACACCACCGAGGTGATGCTCGCGCTGCCCTCGCTGGTCTTCGCCATCTCGCTGATGGCCGTCGTGCCCTCCGGCTTCCCCCGCCCGCTCCTGCTGACCCTGGTCATCGGGCTGCTCGGCTGGGCCGGCACCTCGCGGATCGTCCGGGCGCAGACGCTGAGCCTGCGCCAGCTCGACTACGTGGCCGCGGCCCGGCTGGCCGGAGCCACCCGGTGGCGGATCGCCCGGCGGGAGCTGTTGCCCTCGCTGGCCGCGCCGGTCATCACCTACGCGGCGGTGCTGCTGCCGGGCAACGTGGTCGCCGAGGCCGGGCTGTCCTTCCTCGGGGTGGGCGTCAAGCCGCCGACCTCGTCCTGGGGCCAGATGCTCTCCGGCGCGACCACGTGGTTCCGCGCGGACCCGACGTACGTGCTGCTGCCGTCGGCGCTGCTGTTCGTCACCGTGCTCGCCTTCACCGTGCTCGGCGACGCCGTGCGCACCGAGCTCGACCCCCGGGCGGCCTCCCGGCTGCGGGTCGGGGCGTCGAGCGGCGGCGCGGGCTCGTCGGGCGCCGCCCGGCCGACCACCGCTCCGGCGGGCGCCGCCCCGTCGGACGCGGGCCGCCCCGCTCCGTCGAACGCCACCGAGGGGGCGACCGCATGACCCGCTTCCTGCTCCGCAAGGCGCTCGGCATGCTCGGCGTGCTGCTCGCCCTCTCCGTGATCGTCTACGCGGTGTTCTACATCGCCCCCGGCGACCCGGCCCAGCTGGCCTGCGGCGAGAAGTGCAGCCCCGCCCAGGTCGCCCAGGTCCGCGAACGCCTCGGCCTGGACGCGCCGGTGTACCTCCAGTACGCCCACTTCCTCCAGGGCATCGTCGCCGGCCGCGACTTCAGCGCCGGGACGGGTCTGCTGCACTGCCCGGCCCCGTGCCTCGGCGTCTCCTACCGCAGCGGCGAGCAGGTCACCGACATGATCGCCGCCCGGCTCCCGGTGACGGCCTCGCTGGCGTTCGGCGCGATGGTGCTCTGGCTGGTCCTCGGGGTCGGCACCGGTCTGGTCTCCGCGCTGCGCCGCGGCCGGCTCAGCGAGCGCCTGCTGACCGGCCTGACGCTGGCCGGCAGCTCCGTCCCGGTGTTCATCATCGGGCTGGTCCTGCTCATCGTGCTGTGCGCCCAGTTGCAGTGGCTGCCGTTCCCGAGCTACGTGCCGCTCACCGAGAACCCCCAGCAGTGGTTCTGGGGACTGCTGCTGCCGTGGATCTCGCTCGCCCTGATCGAGTCCGCCAAGTACGCCCGGCTGACCCGCTCGTCCATGCTGGAGGCCCTCGCCGACGACCACATCCGGACCTTCCGGGCGTACGGCGTCGACGAACGGCACCTGGTGACCAGGCACGCGCTGCGCGGCGCGCTCACCCCGGTGATCGCGCTCACCGCGATCGACCTCGGGACGATGTTCGGGTCCGCGGTGCTGACCGAGTCGCTCTTCGGCCTCCCGGGGCTCGGCAAGCTGCTGGTCACCTCCGTGGGCCTGATCGACCTGCCGACCGTCGTCGGACTCACCCTCGTCACCGGGTTCTGCGTGGTCCTCGCCAATGTCGTCGCGGACGTGCTCTACGCGGTGACCGACCGAAGGGTGGTCCTGACGTGAGCACCGAACCCCTCGTCGACGTCCGGGACCTGGTCGTCGACTTCCCGGTCGGCGACGGCCACGTGCGCGCCGTCGACGGCGTGGGCTTCACCCTGGAGGCAGGGCAGGCGCTCGGCATCGTCGGCGAGTCCGGCTCCGGGAAGAGCACCGTCGCCTACGGCCTGCTCGGCCTGCACCGGGGGACCGGCGCCAGGGTCGGCGGCTCGGTCCGGGTCGCCGGGGTCGACGCCGTCACCGCGGAGGGCGCGGAACTCCGGCGCCTGCGCGGCGGGTTGGCCGCCATGGTGTTCCAGGACCCGCTCTCCGCGCTCGATCCGTACCACGCGGTGGGCGACCAGATCGCCGAGGTGGTGCGGGTCCACCGCGACCTCTCCCGCCGGGACGCCCGGGCCCGGGCCGTCGAGGTGCTCGACCGCGTCGGCATCCCCGACGCGGCGCGGCGCTCGCGGTCGCGCCCGCACGAGTTCAGCGGCGGCATGCGCCAGCGGGTGCTGATCGCGATGGCCCTGGCCTGCGAGCCGCGCCTGCTGGTCGCCGACGAGCCGACGACCGCGCTGGACGTCACCGTCCAGGCCCAGATCCTCGACCTGCTGCACGAGTTGCGCGCCGAGACCGGGGCCGGGCTGGTGCTGGTCACCCACGACCTGGGCGTGGTCGCCGGGAGCGTCGACCGGGTGCTGGTGATGAAGGACGGCCGGGCGGTGGAGCACGGCCCGGTCGCCGAGGTGCTGGGCGCTCCGCGCGAGCCGTACACCCGGGCGCTGCTGTCGGCGGTGCCCCGGGTCGACGCGCCGCAGACTCCGGCCGCTCCGGCCGCTCCGGCCGCGCCCGACGCCCCGAGCGGGCCGGGCGCGGGCGAGGTCCTGCTCGAAGCCACCGACCTGCGCCGGGAGTTCGCCACCCGCGGCGGCCTGGGCCGGCGTGCCGCCCCGGTCGTCGCCGTGGACGGCGTCTCGCTGACCGTACGGGCCGGTGAGACGCTGGGCGTCGTCGGCGAGTCCGGCTCCGGCAAGACCACCCTCGGGCGGATGCTGGTCCGGCTGCTGGAGCCGACCGGCGGCCGGCTGCACTACCGCGGCCGGGACATCGGGGCGCTGGGGGAGAAGGAACTGCGCCCGCTGCGGCGGGAGTTGCAGATGGTCTTCCAGGACCCGGTGTCCTCGCTCAACCCGCGCCGCAGCATCGGGGAGTCCGTCGCCGACCCGCTGCGCATCGCCGGCGAGAGCGACGAGCGCCGCATCCGCGCCCGGGTGGGCGACCTCCTCGAGCGGGTGGGGCTCGACCCCGACTGGTACCACCGCTACCCGCACGAGTTCTCCGGCGGGCAGCGGCAGCGGGTCGGCATCGCCCGGGCGCTCGCACCGGAGCCCCGGCTGATCGTCTGCGACGAGCCGGTGTCCGCGTTGGACGTCACCACCCAGGCCCAGGTGGTCGCGTTGCTGGGGGAGTTGCAGCGCGACCTCGGGCTCGCGCTGGTCTTCGTCGCCCACGACCTGGCCGTGGTCCGGCAGGTGAGCGACCGGGTCGTGGTGATGCGGGCCGGGCGGATCGTGGAGCAGGGCGACGCCGCCACGGTGTACGACTCGCCCCAGCACGCCTACACCAAGGGCCTGTTGGCGGCCGTGCCGGTGCTGGACCCGGCCGAGGCCGCCGCCCGGCGGGACGCCCGACTGGCCTCCGCCGGGGTCTGACCGGCGCCCGGCTCCGGCCCGCACCCCCCCCGGCCGGCACCTCCCCGGCCCGCACCCCCGGCCCGTACGCTCCGGCGTGCGGGCCGGGGCATGTCAACCTCGATCCGCCCGATGCCGTGTCACAGTCCTGTTCCTGTCATGTCCTGATGATTGTGACGCCGTTCCTGGCACCGAAACCCGTCGACCGGCCGTCCTGTGGAGTGTCCGAGCACGTCAGCACGTACCGCCATCGGGGAGTCACCGTGTCCGTCCGCCACCACCGTCGCCCGCTGCTCGCCTCCGCCGTCCTCGTCGTCGGGGCGACGCTCGCGCTGACCGCCTGCGGGCCCGAGAACACCGACCCGGCCGGCGGCTCGACGGCCGCCGCGCC
>NZ_JBEZUT010000333.1:0-9628 GCF_040636595.1 Kitasatospora sp. NPDC036755 | reverse complement strand
CCAACACCAAGGCCCCGGCCAACACCAAGATCACGCTGGTCGACTACAAGGCCCAGGACAAGCCCCAGATCCCGCCGCTGGCGAACGTCAAGCTGCGCGTTCCCGCCCGCCGGAGGCGCCCCCGCGGCGGCTCCCACGGCTCCTACGGCTCCCACGGCTCCCGCGGCGCCGCCTGCGGCGCAGCAGCCGCAGGCCGTCCAGGCCCAGGCACCGGCCCCCGTGCCCGCACCGGCCTCAGCCCCGGCGGCGGCTCCCGGCGGGCAGCCGTCGGCGTCCGCGCAGCAGGGTGCCGCGCAGGTGCGGCAGCTGTGGCCGCAGATCCTGGAGGCGGTGAAGAACCGCCGCCGCTTCACCTGGATCCTGCTCAGCCAGAACGGCCAGGTGGCCGGTTTCGACGGCAGCGTGCTCCAGGTGTCCTTCATCAACGCCGGCGCCCGGGACAGTTTCGTCGGCAGCAACAGCGAGGACGTGCTGCGCGCCGCGCTGGCCGACACGCTGGGCGTGGACTGGCGGATCGAGTGCATCGTCGACCCGTCCGGCGGCTCCGCCGGCCCGGGGGGCGGTGCGCCGGGCGGAGGTGCTCAGGGCGGCGGGGGCTGGGGAGCCCCGGCGCGTCCGGTGGCGGCCGCTCCGGCGATGCCCGCCCCCGCTCCGGCGCCCGTGCAGGCTCCGCCGGTCCAGGCCGTGCCGGCGCCGGTGCAGGCTCCGCCCGTGGCGCCCGCGCCGGTGCAGGCCCCGCCGTCGGCTCCGCCGGTCCGGTCGGTGCGGTCGGTGGCCCCGGAGGACGACATCCCGGAGGCGGACGACCCGGACCTCAAGGAGGACGTGTTCTCCGGCCAGGAGCTGATCATCCGCGAGCTGGGTGCGACGGTGCTGGAGGAGATCCACCACCAGGGGTCCTGATCCGGGCCGGGCCCCCGGCCCTCGGCCGCCCCTGAGCCGACCCTGATCCGGCCCCGGTCCGGGACCCGGGGCAGTGGGCAGCACGTAGGCTCGGCGGTGACGGACGAAGCATCGCAAGACAGCCGTGACAGCAAGGAGACAGCCGTGTTCCCCGGTGGTGGCCAGCCCAACATGCAGCAGCTGCTGAAGCAGGCGCAGAAGATGCAGCAGGATTTCGCGAAGGCCCAGCAGGAGCTGGCCGAGACGAAGGTGAACGGTACGGCGGGCGGCGGCCTGGTCGAGGCGACGGTGACCGGTGCCGGCGAGCTGGTGGCGCTGACCATCGCCCCGGCCGCGGTGGACCCGGAGGACACCGAGACCCTGGCGGACCTGATCCTGGCGGCCGTCCGGGACGCCAACCAGACCGCGCAGAAGATGCAGGCCGAGCGCATGGGGCCGCTGACCCAGGGCCTGGGCGGCGGCGGCATCCCCGGCCTGCCGTTCTGACGACCGGCTTTCGGGTCGACCGACTTTCGGGTCGAACAGTCTGTAGTTCAGACGACAGACCCATGTGATTTATGTGGGAGTCGGGCGTCGGGCGCTGTGTCCGACGCCCGATTCGTTGGATGATGGCACCGGAGCACCACCGGCCGTCCGGCACCGCCGGCCGTCCGGCACCGCCGCTCGTTCGGCAGCACCGACGGTCCGGCACCCGCCGGCCGTCCGGTACCGCCGGCCGTCCGGTACCGCCGGCCGTCCGGTACCGCCGGTCACCCGGCACCCGCCGGGCCGTCCGACACCACCGACCATCCGGTACCGCCGGTCACCCGGCACCACCGACCATCCGAGGGAAGGCGCGACGTTGTACGAGGGCGTGGTTCAGGACCTGATCGACGAACTGGGCAGGCTGCCCGGCGTCGGGCCCAAGAGCGCCCAGCGGATCGCCTTCCACGTCCTGCAGGCCGACCCGACCGACGTGCGCCGGCTGGCGCACGCGCTGCTGGAGGTCAAGGACAAGGTCCGCTTCTGCGCGGTCTGCGGCAACGTCGCGGAGGCCGAGCAGTGCCGGGTCTGCCTGGACCCGCGCCGCGACCTCGCGGTCATCTGCGTGGTCGAGGAGCCCAAGGACGTCGTCGCCATCGAGCGCACCCGTGAGTTCCGCGGCCGCTACCACGTGCTGGGCGGCGCGATCAGCCCCATCGAGGGCGTCGGCCCGGACGACCTGCGCATCCGCGAGCTGCTGTCGCGCCTCGCGGACGGCACTGTCACCGAGCTGATCCTGGCCACCGACCCCAACCTGGAGGGGGAGGCGACCGCCACCTACCTGGCCCGGCTCTGCAAGCCGATGGGCCTGAAGGTGACCCGTCTGGCGAGCGGCCTGCCCGTCGGCGGGGATCTGGAGTACGCGGACGAGGTCACCCTCGGCCGCGCCTTCGAAGGGAGACGACTGCTCGATGTCTGACCGGACGATCAACCAGCAGCCCCACACCCCCCACCAGCAGTCCCACGGGGAACCGGGGGCAGCCGCCCCGCACGAGGGGGCGCACGCCCCGCACACCCACGGCCACGGCTCGGAGCCGGACGACTTCGCCGTGCAGATCGCCGACTCGGTGGAGAGCTTCGTGCTCGCCGTCACCGAGGTCGCCAAGGGCGACGAGCCCGGCAGCGCGGTCTCGCTGCTGCTCCTGGAGGTCTCGCAGCTGCTGCTGGCCGGCGGCCGGCTGGGAGCGATCGAGGACGTCGTCCCGGAGGACCGCTTCGAGCCCGACGCGGGCCCGGAGCCGGACGGCGAGCAGCTGCGCGAGCGCCTCGCCGAGCTGCTCGCGCCGATCGACGTCTACCACGAGGTCTTCGACCCGTACGGCCCGCCGGAGAAGCCCAACGCCTTCCGGATCTCGGACGACCTGGCCGGCGTGGTCAGCGAGCTCCAGCACGGCCTGACCCACTACCGCGAGGGCCGGGTCAGCGAGGCGCTGTGGTGGTGGCAGTTCTCGTACCTCTCGAACTGGGGCACGACCTGCACGGCGGTGCTGCGGGCCCTGCAGTCGCTGATCGCCCACGTCAGGCTGGACAGTCCGCTCGGCGCGGTGCCGGACGGCGCGGACACCGACGACGACGGTCTCACCGACGAGCAGCTGGAGCAGCAGGCGGGCGACCTGATGGCGGCCGAGCTCGGGCTCGGGCGGTAGGCCGCTCCCGGGTGGCCGGCCGCCGACACGCGGCCGCCGACACGCGGGGGGCGACACACCCGGGGCGGAGTGCCGGCGGCGGCCTGCGGACGGCCGCACGCGGTATGCGGCATTCCGCGGCAGCGCCTCCGGAGGCATCTTCGGAAGTGCTTTCGTCAGTGCCTTCGGATTGTGACGGATGCCTCAGCGAATCGGCCGGAAAAGAAATCCGGCCGGATCACCGTCCTCCGATCCGCCGATTCTTCGGAGCCGTGCCGAATCGCCCGCAGACCTGACGGCGGTGGCCCCCCGTACGGCCGCTCACGTGCTGAAACTACCGTCTCACCATATGGAAAGCGCCAGTCGCGGCACCCCTGCTCGGTAGACTGACGACGACCGCACCCCCCTCTCCCCAGGGGGGTACGGGGGCCCGTAGCCCCCGGAAAAGACTTCGAGTCGAGGAGCGCACGTGGGCCTTGTCGTGCAGAAGTACGGCGGCTCATCCGTTGCGGATGCCGAAGGCATCAAGCGCGTGGCCCGTCGGATCGTTGACGCCAAGAAGGCCGGCCATGAGGTCGTCGTCGTGGTGTCCGCGATGGGCGACACGACGGACGAGCTCATCGAACTCGCGGAGCAGGTGTCACCGCTGCCTGCCGGCCGTGAGTTCGACATGCTGCTGACCGCTGGAGAGCGCATCTCCATGGCGCTGCTGGCCATGGCGATCAAATCCCTGGGTCACGAGGCGCAGTCCTTCACGGGCAGCCAGGCCGGTGTCATCACCGACTCCGTGCACAACAAGGCGCGCATCATCGACGTGACGCCCGGCCGCATCCGCACCGCCCTGGACCAGGGCAACATCGCGATCGTGGCGGGCTTCCAGGGCGTCTCCCAGACCAGCAAGGACATCACCACGCTGGGCCGGGGCGGCTCGGACACCACCGCCGTGGCGCTCGCCGCCGCGCTCAAGGCCGAGGTCTGCGAGATCTACACCGACGTGGACGGCGTGTTCACCGCCGACCCCCGCGTGGTGAAGAAGGCCCGCAAGATCGACTGGATCGCCTACGAGGACATGCTGGAGCTGGCCTCGTCGGGTTCCAAGGTGCTGCTCGACCGGTGCGTCGAGTACGCCCGTCGCTACAACATCCCGATTCACGTACGCTCGTCCTTCTCGGGTCTTCCCGGGACGATCGTCAGCAACGACAACCCGCACAAGCCCGAAGGGGGCGAGATGGAGCAGGCCATCATCTCCGGAGTCGCCCACGACACCTCCGAGGCCAAGGTCACCGTCGTCGGCGTGCCCGACAAGCCGGGCGAGGCGGCGCGCATCTTCCGCGCCATCGCCGACGCCGAGGTCAACATCGACATGGTGGTGCAGAACGTCTCCGCCGCGTCGACCGGCCTGACCGACATCTCCTTCACCCTGCCGAAGACCGAGGGCCAGAAGGCCATCGACGCGCTGGGCCGGGTCAAGGAGGGCATCGGCTACGAGTCGCTGCGCTACGACGACGCGATCGGCAAGATCTCGCTGGTCGGCGCCGGCATGCGCTCCAACCCGGGTGTCACGGCGACCTTCTTCGAGGCGTTGTCCGCCGCGGGCGTCAACATCGAGCTGATCTCCACCTCGGAGATCCGCATCTCGGTGGTCACTCGCGCCGAGGACGTGCCGGAGGCCGTCCGCGCCGTGCACAGCGCCTTCGGCCTGGACAGCGAGAGCGACGAGGCCGTCGTCTACGGCGGCACCGGGCGATGACCCGGGAACGGAGCGGGAGCGCCGGGCGATGACCCCGGCCCCGAGCCGGAGCGCCGCGCCCCGCCAGGGCACCGCGCTCCGCCGCGGCGCCGGGCGATGACCCGGCGTCCCGGCCTCGCCGTCGTCGGCGCCACCGGCGCGGTCGGCGAGGTGCTGCTCGGGCTGCTCTCCCTCCGCCGGGACGTCTGGGGCGAGATCCGACTCGTCGCCTCCCCGCGCTCGGCCGGCCGTACGGCGATGGTGCGCGGGGAGGCCGTCGAGGTCCTCGCGCTGGCCGAGGAGGCCTTCGCGGGGATCGACGTCGCCGTGTTCGCCGTCCCCGACCCGGTCTCCGCCCAGTGGGCGCCGATCGCGGCGGCCAAGGGCGTCGTGGTGATCGACGACTCGGCCGTCTTCCGGACCGCCGAGGACGTGCCGCTGGTCGTCCCCGAGGTCAACGCGGCCGCGCTGCGGATCCGCCCGCGCGGCATCGTGGCCAGTCCGGCCGGCACCACCCTGGCGATGATCGCCGCGGTCGGCGCGCTGCACGCCGAGTACGGGCTGGCGCAGCTCGTGGTCGCCACCTACCAGGCCGCCGGCGGCGAGGGCCGGGCCGGCGAGGCGGCGCTGCGCGCGCAGACCGGGCTGGTGGCGGGCACCGCGGTCGGTCGGCAGACCGGCGACCTGCGGGCGCTGATCGCCGATCAGGGGCCGTTCGCCGCCCCGCTCGCGCTCAACGCGGTGCCGTGGACCGGCGGGCTGCGCGAGGGCGGCTGGTCCGCCCAGGAGGCGGGCATCCGCGACGAGTCCCGCAAGGTCCTCGGCCTGCCCGCCCTGAAGGTCTCGGCGACCTGCGTCCACATCCCCGTCGTCCGCACCCACGCGCTGGCGGTGCACGCGCGCTTCGAACGCGAGGTCACCCAGGAGCACGCGCAGGACATCCTGCGGGACGCTCCGGGCGTGGTCCTCTACGACGACCCGTCGGCGGGCGAGTTCCCGACGCCGAACGACGTGGTCGGGACGGATCCGGTCTGGGTCGGGCGGGTCCGCCGCGCTCTGGACGAGCCGGACGCGCTGGACCTCTTCCTGTGCGGGGACAACCTGCGCAAGGGGGCGGCGCTCAACCTGGTGCAGCTGGCCGAGCTGGTGGCGGAGGAGCTGACGGCGGGTGAGCCCGCGGCCGAGCCGACGGAGCCGGACGAGCCGGCGGGCTAGGACCCCCGGGCTGGACCACCGGGCTGGATCGACGGGCTGGAAGCACCGGGCCGGAACCACCGGGCCGGGCCCGTCAGGCCGGCCCCGACCGGCCCCGGCACGTTCCGATGTGCCCACATGTGTCCATACCTGTGTTCGCTCCTCGACACAATCCGTCCGGAATCCCGTGGGAATCCCCTGGAGGCCTCTTCCGTCGATGCGGAAGAATGGGCCCCGGCCGGGGCAACCATGACAGGGGATCGAGTGTCCAACGTGCGTGGCGAACGTGATGGTGGGGGCAAGGGCGGGCATCCCGGCGAGAGCCGCGGTGTCCTTCCCGTCGCGCGCCCCGTGGCCTGCGAGTAGGCCGGAAGAAGACCATATGACGGCGGCCGCACCCGGTGCGGCGGACTCCGGCGCGGGTACCGACGCGGGTACCAGCGAGGACCTCCTCACCGAGACCTACCAGGCGCACTACCGCTCACTGCTGCGGCTCGCCGCGCTGCTCCTCGACGACCTCTCGACCTGCGAGGACGTCGTCCAGGAGGCGTTCATCCGGGTGCACGCCGCCCGGCGCCGGGTGCGCGAGCCCGAGAAGACGCTGGCCTACCTGAGGCAGACGGTCGTCAACCTGTCCCGCTCCACGCTGCGCCGCCGCATCCTCGGGCTGCGACTGCTGCCGAAGCCCATGCCTGACATGGCCAGTGCAGAAGAAGGTGCTTACGATGCCCTGGAGCGCGACCAGTTGAAGGCCGCGCTGCGTGGTCTGCAACGCCGTCAGCGGGAGGTTCTGGTGCTGCGTTACTTCGTGGACATGACGGAGGCGCAGGTCGCCGAGACCCTGGGCATCTCGCTCGGCTCGGTGAAGGCCTACGGCTCGCGGGGACTCGCCGCCCTCCGCGTCCAGATGGAGGCCGGACATGGCTGAGCCGGACGGCAGTCGTCGGCGACCGGCGGACGGGGCCCCCGACGGGGACGCGACCGGCGGCCGCGGAGCCGCCGCTCCCGGCACCGGTACCCCCGGCACCGGTACCCTCGGCACCGGCACCCCCGGCACCGGCACCCCCGGCACCGGCACCCCGGGGACGGGCGCTCCCGGCACCGCCGCTCCCGGGCCGGACCGTCCGGTCGGCGAGGTCCCGGAGCTGCTGGACCTGTCCACCGAGGAGCGGGCGCTGCGCGAGCTGCTGCACGGCGCCGTCTCCGGCATCCAGCCCTCGGTCGGCGGACTGCCGCGGATCCGGCGGGCCGTGCCCCGCCGCCGGGCAGCCCGGCGCGGTGCCTGGACCGGGGCGGCCGCGCTGGCCTTCGTCGTCGCGATCGGCCTGCCCGTCCTGCACGAGGGCGAGCACCTGGGGCTCTCCGGCGGCCCCGGCTCGGCCGACGCCAAGAGCCCGGCGGCCACCTCCCCCAGCACCGCCGGCACCGCCGGGGGCACCGGTGCGGCCCCGCACACGGACCCGAGCGGCACCGGCGACGCCTCTCCGTCACCCGGCGTGTCCACGGCCCCGCACACCCCCGGCGGCGGGCTGACGCAGACGGACGGCGGCATCGCGCCCACCGGGACCTCCGGCGCCGGGGACGTCGGCATCGTCCCGCTCTGCACCCGCTCGGACCTCGGTGAGGGCCTCGGACAGGTCGGCACGGCCGACGCCGCCGGGCGGATCTACGGCTCGTTCACCGTCTACAACACCTCCGGGCACAGCTGCCGGCTCGGCGGGCCGGGCTCGGTGGCGGTCACCGCCGTCAGCGGCGGCGACCGCGGCCGCGTCCGCACCGCCGACCACACCCCGGGCGACCCGGCCGCCGGCCTGCCGGCGATGGACGGGGAGCCCCCGGTGCTCGCGCCGCGGGCCGGGTACCGGGTGCCGTTCGCGTGGGTTCCGGACCAGACCTGTGGCGGCTCGGGCGCCCTGACCACCCCGTCGAACGGCCTCTACAAGGCGGCGCTGCGCGCGGACCTCCCCGCCGCCGAGTCCGGTGCTCCGGCCTCCGTACCCAGCGAGGAGGCCAGCGCCAATCCGCCGGCCTCCTCGTCCCCGTCGGCGGGCCCCACCGGCGCCCCCAGCCCGACCGTGCCCCCGACCGGCAACCCGACCACCGCGCCGCCCGCCGTGACCGTCGCCCACACCCCGGCCCCCGGCAGCCCGGCGGCCGCCACGGCGATCCTGCCGGTGTCGTGCAGCGGCACCGTCTACCGCGGTGGCGTCCAGAGCCTCGGCGGTCCGGCACCGCAGCCGTCGGGCTCTCCGACGGCGGGGTGACTCCGGACGCGCCGGGAGCACGCCGCCGGTCCGGGCCCGGGGGTCGGAGGCCGGGCGGGTGTGAGGAGTGGTTACCGTGGGGGTGTGTACCGGTTCCTCCTGACTCCGCGCTGGCTCGGCGGCACCGTCGTGGCCGTGGCGGCCGTGGCGGTCTGCCTGTGGCTGGGCTCCTGGCAGCTCGGCCGGTTCGAGGACCGGGTGTCCACGCACCAGGAGACCAAGCAGGCGCTCACCGCTTCGAGTGAAGCCCGCCCGATCGACGCGCTGCTCGACCAGGCGAACCCGCAGGTGAGCACGGAGACCGTCGGCAAGGCCGTCACGGTGACCGGCAGCTACGACACCGAGCACCAACTGCTCGTCCCCAACCGGGTGGTGGACGGCAAGCAGGGCTACTACGTGCTCACCCCGCTGCGCACCGCCGACGGGCACGCCGTGGCCGTGGTGCGGGGTTGGGCGGCGGGGGCCCCCACCGCCGCCGAGCCGCCGCCGGGCGGACAGGTGACGGTGACCGGGCGTCTGCAGGCCAACGAGTCCGTGGGCAGCAACGGGGCGGTGGCGGGCGGCCTGCCCGCCGGACAGCTGGGCATGATCAACCGGGCGTCGCTGCTGAACGTGCTGGAGTACGACGGCTGGTACGACGGCTGGGTGGCCGCCGACGACGCGCCCGCCGGGCTGGTCACCGTGCCGTCCGTGCAGCCGCAGGGCGGGGACGGGCTGACGCTGCGCGCGTTCCAGAACCTGGGCTACACCCTGGAGTGGTTCGTCTTCGCCGGGTTCGTGGTCTTCATGTGGTACCGCCTGGTGCGCCGTGAGGCGGAGGCGGAGCAGGACCGGGTCCTCGGGCTGGACCCGGTCCTGGACTGACCGGCGGCGTCCCGGCTCGGCCGGGGGTCAGCGCTCGGCCGGGGGTCAGCGCTCGCCGGGGGTCAGCGCTTGGTCGGCAGGGCCGGTGCCGGTGTCGGCTTGACCGCCGGCGGGGGCGGAGTCGGCGTCGGGGGCAGCGGCCGGCCCGGGGACGAGGAGTCGGTGGGCAGCGGCGTCGGGTCGCTGTGGCAGTGGCCGTTGCCGTTTCCGCCGCCGTTGTGGTCGTCGGAGTCGTAGTGGTCGATGTGGTGGTGCACCGTGCGACCGGTCTTCGACCCCTTGGAGCCCTTGGAGCCCTTCGAACCGGAGGAGCCCGAGGAGCCGCCGGACCCCTTCGATCCCTTGGCGAGCTCGACGGTGCCGTCCGGGTCGGTCGGCTGGTACGCGGCCAACCGGACGGCGGTGCCCGCGGCGGCGTTACCGGACGCGCGCCCGGGGCCGCCCGCGGTCCCCGGGCCCGGCGCGCCCGCCCTGGTCGCGGTGGCGAGCGGCGTGGCGTGCGGCGCGGAGGACGGGGCCGAGGACGG